>CAMATV010000491.1 GCA_945861235.1 Opitutus sp. GAS368 | reverse complement strand
CCGGTTAAGTCAGCCTCGATCCGGTTGGCATCATATTGCCCCAGTTGAAGCTTCACCGAATTCGCGCGCCGAAACAGCGGGCTTTTGGAAACTAGGTTGATCGTGCCTCCGGCCGCACCGGTGGGACTGAGGATCGAACTCGGGCCCTTCACCACCTCCACGCGATCAATGACAATCGGATCCATGTTCGCCTGAAGACCGAAGTTGAAATTGTCGATCAGTCCGTTGTCGGTCTGGAAACCACGCAAGGTGATGCGGTCGATCGCGCCGGGGAGGGTCGACTCCGAAACGCCGGAGACATATTTCACCGCGTCGAAGATGCGGCTGGTGCCGGCGTCGTCGATCAACTCGCGTGGGATCACGCTGACGGACTGGGCGGTGTCGATGATGGCAGTGGCGATGCGGCCGGAGCTAACCGACTGGGTCGGTTGGTAGCGAGAGGAGCGGGAATCGGCGACCGAAAACGGCGATAGGACGACGATGCCCTCCTGGGGAGGCGGCGTGGTGGCGGGGGTGGTCTGGGCGAAGGCTTCACCGCCTATCAAGGCGGCGAAGACGGCGAGCAAGGAGCGGGATTTGGGTGACATGTTGTTTGGTTTGGGTTGCGGAGCAGAAAGGGGGGCTGATTCGTTCTTGCGCGCGGGTTCCTCGCCGGCGGCGCGACGTCGGCTGACGACGAGGGCACCGGTTGCGGGGTCTTGCGCCGCTTCGAGCGCGGTGCCGGCGAGCATCCGGTCGAGCGCCTCGCTCGGAGCAAACCGGCCATTGACCGGATTGGTCGTGGCGCCACGGACGCGATCAACGAGGTAGACGATCGGCGTGCCGGCGTCGGCTGCGAATTGCTTGAGCGTGGTGGCGGCGTCGCCGCGGGGGAGGTTGAAGGCCCGCTTCTCGGCAGGGGCGGTCACCGTGGTCGCGGCGCTGGCGACGACGGTGCTGCACAAAGCAACGACGGCGAGGGGCGCAGAGACGTGGGGTGACAACATGCGGAGGAGCAGGACTACCCCTGTAACGCAGTAGCGGACGAAAAGACCTGTTCGCGGCGGAAAGATTTTTTCGAGAGCGCTAAACGCGCGGGGGGAAGTCGTTTCGTTTGTCATTCGGGGCCGGGGGAGGAGCTCGCTCGCGGGCGATTGAAGACCGGTTCCACAATGAAATGTCGGCATCGCCCGCAAGCAGGCTCCTACCGCGCGCGGCGGAGGTGGATCTCGGTTTCGCCGCGGCGCTCGCCGATGATTTCGCCGTCGCGTTCGAGGAGGCGCACGAAGGCTTCGGCTTCGTCGAGGGCGAAGGTGCCGCCGATGCGGCGATCGGCGAGTGTTTCGTCGGCAATCAAAAGTTGGATACGGCTGCGGGCGTTGAAGCGGGCGATGACGTCGGCGAGCGGAGCCTCGGCAAAATCGGCGAGGCGGTTTTGCCATGCGAGGGTCGATCGGAGGGCGGCGGGATCGACTTGCTCGACGGCAGGGGGCGGGGCGTGATGCGGGAGAATGATGCGCTGACCGGCGGAGACGAGGGGCGCGGATTCGGCGGCGGAGGACGCGGGTCCGGATTGCCCCACGCGGACTTTGCCCTCGGTGACGGTGACCTCGATGTCGCCGCCGGCGGTGTAGCGAACATTAAAGGCGGTGCCGACAGCGCGGACGGCGATGGGTCCAGCGCTCACAATGAAGGGGCGCGCGGTGTCGTGGGCGACGGCGAAGTGAGCTTCGCCGGACTCCAGTTGCACGCGGCGTTCGGCGGGCGTGAATTGCACGCGCACGGCGCTGGCGGCGTTGAGTTCGAGCGTCGAGCCGTCGTCGAGGCGCGCGCGTTCGTAGCCAGCGACGGTGGTGGTGTAGTGAATCGCCGGCGGTGGCCGGAGGGCGCGCCAGCCGACGAAGGAGCCAAGGGCGAGCGCGGCGGCGAGGCCGGCCCAAGCGAAGGCGCGCGACCAACGTCGGGGCGCACGCGCCAGAGTGGGTTGCTCGGCGCACGCAGGTGGAAACGCCACGACGGGTGCGGCGCGGTCAAAGGCGGTGTTGATCTCGCTGCGAAATTCCGGGAGTTCGCCGAGGAGGCCGAGGGTTTGCTCCAGGCGGGCGACGGCGGCGGCGTGCCGCGGATCGGTGCGGAGCCAGTGGGCGAACGCGCGTTCGCGGGCGGGTGAAAACCCGTCGTCGCGTTCGGTGAGCCACGCGATGGCAGCGTCTTCGATGACGGCGGAGGCAGAATTGGTTTTCACGCGGGCTCCTTCGTTGCGGATGCGGCCTCGACCAGGCCGCGGGCTTCGAAGAAGCGGGCGCAGTCGCGGACGCCTTTGAGTAAGTGGCCCTTCACGGTGCCGAGGGAAATATCGAGGCGCTCGGAGATTTCCTTGCCGGAACAGCCGTCGAGGTAGCGGAGCAGCATCACCTCGCGGCAACGCTCGGGGAGCACGCGCATCGCTTCGGTGAGGGTTTCGCGGCGCTGGCGACGCTCCATGGTCTCGATGACGGTGGGTGGGGTGTCGAGGAGGGGGAGGGCGATGAGATGCTCGTGGTCCGTGAGGGACTCGTGCGGGTGGACGTTGCGACGGCGGAAGAGGTCGATGGCGGCGTTGCGCGCGGTCGTGAAAAGAAAGGCCTTCGGGTGGTTGAGCTGGGTGGGATCAGCGACGCGCAGGACGCGCACGTAGGTCTCCTGCACGAGGTCATCGTGGTCCGGGAGCGAAGGGAAACGCTTTGAGAGATAGGCGCGGAGAGCGGGCTCGTGGGGTTGCACGTGCTCGGAAAACCAGCGGGCCTGTTCGGCGGAAGACATTCGGGTGGCGGCTCCGGCGGGGCCGAAGGTTGCGAGTATTTTTATCGGTCTCGGCACGGTGGGTGTCGAGGGGGTTTGCGGGTGAAAACCGGCCCGGGGAAATATTTTAAAATCAGACCGGGTCCAAATCGATGGCGCTGCGTCTAGGAGCAGGCGGGGGGAGGGTGGCGACGGTGGACGTGGGCGTGGCGGCCGGCGCGGAGAGGCGTCCCGGCCGCGGGGTCGTTGCTGGTGCAGGTTTGCCGACGATCGTTTTCTAAGGGACGGAGAGGGAGAGCGGCGCGCTCGGCGGCGAGGGTGCGGATTCGCGGAGGATCGTCCCTTGCGGGGCGTTCCGAGAAAGGGTGGCGCTTTGCGGCAGGCGGGACGGCTACTTTTTTGCCGCGAGGAAGTGCACGAGGGCGGCGAAATCGTCGAGGGAGAGCGCGTTGGCGAGACCCTCGGGCATCATCGAAGTGGGGAGGTGT
>CAMATV010000490.1 GCA_945861235.1 Opitutus sp. GAS368 | reverse complement strand
CTCGTAATGTTCTGGATGTCGCCGTCGCGACCCTCGGCGTTGCGGTGATAGTGTCCGCAAAACAGATACTTCACGCCGAACTCACGAAACAACGCCATGTAGGCGGCACGCCGCGCGAGCGGGATATTGAAATACTGGTCGGGCTCCGTCGCGGTGGTGATGAACCATGGGTGATGTTGGAAGATGACGATGTGGGGCGTGCCGGCGGCTTTTGCCTGGGTGAGTTCGGCCCGGAGCCACTGCTCTTGCTCGGCGAGCTGCTGCGGCGCCTCTTGCGGCGAGTGAATCACAGATGAATTGAGCACGATGCCGGTGACGCTCCGGTGGCTGAAGGTGTAGCGATCCGGGCCGAAAATTTTTACGTAGTCTGCGAGGCTCTCCGGCGTCGGCACGTTCTTCACGTCGTGATTGCCCGCGATGTGATAGACGGGAATCGCCGCATCGATCTTGCCCGCGATGCGGCGGTACTCGGCGATTTGCGCGGCATCGCCGGGCTTGTGCACGAGATCGCCCGTGATGACGACAAAAGCGGGGCGCAGACGGTTCACGGCGGTGACGGCGAACTCGAAGTTCGCGGCGTCCTGCGTGAAATCTTTATTTTCGGTAAACATCCCAAGCTGCGGATCGCTGAGTTGGATGAAGAAGAACGGCTCGGCTGCGCCGATGCGGGCGGGCGCGCCGACGAGCAGCGCGAGGAGTGCGAGGAGTGCGAATGTTTTCATGAGAAGATAAAATGATCTGCAGGTCGGAGCGATTTGGGACGTGTTGGGATCGGCGGCAAGCCAGCGATTACCGCACGGACACGAGCTCAACGAGCAGCGGGCGATGGTCGGAGGCCACGGCTTCCGGCAATACCTTCGCTGAGACCACGCGCCACGCACCGGCGGGGCGCAGGAGGACGTAATCGATGCGAGCGGTCGGCTGCTTGGCCGGGCTCGTCGGGGCAGGCGTCGCGGCGGACGCGTCGGTGAAATGATCGAGGAGGGCCTGCATTACGCGGGTGTCGGGCCGCGCGTTAAAATCGCCCGCGAAAATTGTCGGGATGGCATCGTGGCCGAAGCGTTCGTTGAGCCGCAGCGCCTGCTGCCAACGCGCGGTGTCGTCGCGCGTCGCGTCGAGATGCGTACCGATGAAGCGCAGGGGTGGCCGGCCCGGCGGGCGCACCGTCGCCGAGATGGCAATCCGCGGCTCAACGTTGGCGGGATTGGGGAGTGCGTGGACGGTAAACTCTTCCAGTGGCCAACGGCTGAGCAACGCCTGGCCGTAAGCGCCGCCCTGATAGTCCATCGCCTTGCCGTAGCGGAAGCGCAGACCGGTGAGGCGAGCGAGTTCCGCCGCCTGATCGACGCCGCCAGTGCGGGTGGTTTTTTGGTCCACCTCCTGCAGCGCCACCAGGTCCGCACCTGACGCGGTGATGACGGCGGCGAGGCGGGGGAGGTCGAGTTTCCCGTCATCGCCCTCGCCGTGGTGAAGGTTGTAGCTGAGGACGCGGAGCGCGGGCAGGGCGGCAGGCGTGGCGGCCTGGGTGGCGGCACCGGCGGTGACGACGGCGGTGACGAGGGAGAGGGCGGCAGCTATGGCGAAAGGGCGGTGCATAGAAGCGGTCTGAAGGATAGACGAGGGAAGGGGAAGAGTGGAGCACACCATCGTGCGAAGGGCGTTTACCTCTCCAGGCGCACCAGCCGTTTGCGTGGCGGGAGGGCTGAGAGAACCCGTGGCCGAGATTTAGAAGTTGAGAGACGAGATCATAAATTTAGTTGAAAGACTAAATTTAGTCGCATGACTATCGCGTTATGAATTCCCCGATAATCTTTCCGAATCCATTTCGCCCGGGTGCTGGGCATCCGCCGCCCTACCTCGCCGGAAGAGAAACCGAAACGAAGGAGTTCTCGGCGCTACTCGAACAAGATCCCATTTTGACCAATCTCGTGCTCACTGGATTGCGTGGTGTGGGCAAGACCGTGCTGCTGGAAACCTTCAAGCCCATCGCGCTCCAGTCCGGTTGGCTCTGGGCGGGGACCGATCTCTCGGAATCAGCGAGCGTCAGTGAAGACAATGTCGCGATCCGTTTGTTGGCCGATCTGTCGCCGCTGGTGGCCAACGTCGTGGTGGCTGAAACCGAAGAACGCTCCATGGGGTTCGGAGCGAAAGCGGCGAAAGAGTCGGTGCGGCTGGATTTCGAGCTACTGCGCCAGCATTTCGCGGCGACGCCCGGCCTCGCGGCGGACAAACTCAAGTCGGCACTCGAGCTCGTCTGGGCGAGTGTGGCTGCGACCACCAAGGTGCAAGGAATCGTCCTCGCCTACGACGAGGCCCAAAATTTGAGCGACCACGCGGAGACCTACCAGTATCCGCTCTCACTGCTACTCGACGTGTTTCAGTCGCTGCAAAAAAAGGGGCTGCCTTTCCTGTTGGTTTTAACCGGCCTGCCGACCTTGTTTCCTAAATTGGTCGCCGCCCGGACCTATACCGAGCGGATGTTTCACGTCACCACCTTGGGGCGGCTGAGCAATGGCGACAGCCGTGACGCCATCTTAAAGCCGATCCAGCAGCAAAAATGCCCCGTGCACTTCACCCCTGCGGCGGTCGAGGACATCATACAGCATTCCGGGGGCTATCCCTATTTCATCCAATTCCTTTGCCGTGAAATCTTCGACAGTTATCTACAGCAACGTGCTGGTGGTGCCACCAAACCCTCCGTGACCGTCGCCCAAGTGGCGCGCAAACTTGACGGCGACTTCTTTGCGGGACGGTGGAACCGGGTCACAGATCGGCAACGGGAATTCTTAGCCGTGGTGGCGCAACTGCCCAACTGTGACGACGAATTCACGGTGCAGGAAATCGTCGAGCGTTCTCGGGCAGCGCTCACAAAATCTTTTAGCGCCAGCCACGTGAATCAAATCCTAGCCAAGCTCGCTGAGAGCGGGCTCGTTTACAAAAACCGGCACGGGCGTTACTCCTTCGCCGTGCCGTTGCTGGGTGACTTCATCAGGCGTGATCAGGCGGATGGTCAGGGGACGCTGCGGCCTAAGATTTCGGGCTGAGTCGGATAAATGCAGACCGTCCCCCTGCTCTCACGAGCAGGGCGACGAGAGAAACTGAGTTCACGCCTTCGGGTATTCGTAGCCTTTGCGATAGTCGCGGCGGAGGAGTGCGTTCGCGGCGGCGTCGCCGACGATGACCTCCTTCGCGCCGTCCCACTCGAGGCTGCGGCCGAGTTTCAGCGAGGCCATGCCGAGCAAGGCCATGTTGG
>CAMATV010000489.1 GCA_945861235.1 Opitutus sp. GAS368 | reverse complement strand
GGCGGCTGGCGGGCGAACTACTCGAAGGATCACAAGATCGATGCCAGCGGCGCGCTCCCGACGGGCGAGACGTTCACCGGCATCACCGACTTCCGCCGCCTGCTGATCTCGCGGCACGAGCAATTCACCCGCGCACTCACCCAGAATCTGCTGAGCTACGCCCTGGGCCGCGAACCTGCATTCACCGACCGTGTGGTGGTCGACGGCATCATGAATGACCTGTCGTCCAAGCAGGGCGGCTTCCGCGATCTCATCCGCGCGGTGGTGCTCAGCGAGCCTTTCGGGAAGAACTGATTTATCATTCCTATCACCCAGACACCTGCCGGGAAAAACTATTACCCTCATGAAAACCCCACCACGCCGTATCATCTTTCTGTTCTTGGCGCCCATCGCGGCACTGGGTGCAGACACCTCTTCGCCGCCACTCGGCGCCCCGCCAGCCCAATCACCCGCCACGGGGGGCGAAACCATCGAGTTGTCTCCGTTTGTGGTAAACGTTGAAAAGGACAAGGGCTACGCGGCCACCACCACGCTCTCGGGCACCCGACTTGCGACCAACTTGCGCGACACCGCCGGTTCGTTGTCGATCATGACGCCCGAGCTGATGGCCGATCTCAATGTAACCTCGATCGCCGAGGCGACCCTGTTCTTCCCGAGCGGCAACGAGGACTTCGGCTCGCCGATCGGCGGCGGCACGCAAGCGGGCAACAATGGTCTCGCCAGCCCCGGAACGCGGAAGGTTCGCGGTATCAGCACGACAGCGTCGTCGCGAAACTTCTTTCCGGTGGCGGGGCAGGTTGATCTCTACAACTCGGAGCGTCTGACGGGCGCGAACGGCCCCAATTCGATTCTCTTCGGCACCAGTGGCGTGGAAGGCGTCATGGTCACGTCGACCAAGCAGGCCCGCACGGACCGCAATCTGTTCAGCGTAAGCGGCAAGTTCGACAGCAATGGTTCGCGGCGCGGCGCGCTGGATTTCAACTGGGCCGCCCATCCGAAGTTCGCCCTGCGAGTGAACGCCCTGTCGGCCGATGACCGGGGATTTCGCGACGACGAGATCAAGGTGCAGCAGAGGCTGAATGTCGTCGGCACCTTCAAGCCGTTTCGCCACACCACGATTCGGGCCGACCACGAAAATTTCTCCATCAAGACCAACGTCGTGCCATTGAAGTGGGCGATGGACTCGGGCTATCAGTCGTGGCTGACCGGCGGCTCACCCTTGATCACCACGCCAGTCTCCGGGGCCTGGACCGCGGCACAGCGCACTCAATTCAGCAACGTCCTGAGCCAAGGCGGCGTGAGCCTCGTGTTCATGGGCAATGCTCCCGGGCTGCCGGCGACGCTGAATACCCGTTTCCTCGGCTCCACGATCGAGCGTCCCTTCGGCAACGGTTCGGTCGCGGCCTATCAGGTGCCCGATCCGGTCGCGACCTACGGGATCGCCCGCGATGCCACGCTTACCCCGGCGACCAAGGCCCTGCCGGGCAACGCGCAGACCGGATCAAACACGAGCATCTTCCTCGAGCAGCGCATCACCGCTGATTTCTTCGTGGAACTGGCCGCCAACCACACCCGGGAGGACACGCGGCAGCGCAACAGCATCATGGACGGAATCAGGATCGATCCCAACCGTTTCCTTGCCGATGGCACCCTGAACCCGGGCTACCAGAAGCTGTATGCCGAGGGCAGCGCCCGCCAAGGGACACCGCAGGACGAGAATCTAGGCTGGCGCGCGACGGCTTCGTATGACCTGAAGCCGAAAGAGGGGAAGAGCATCTTCGGTCGCCACCGCTTTGCCGGCCTGTGGGAATCGAATCACAACACCTCCAAGACCAACCAGGAATTTGTGGTGAACACGATCGTTGACGGCTCGAATGGCCTGAGCACGGATCCGTTGAACGCCCAACACCGGCTCAATTTTCGCTCTTACTACAGTCCGCAAAACGGCGACGTCAGGCCCTATCCCAGCTACGCGGTTTTCGAAAACCCCGGCCTGGCCGACGTGTTGAACCCCGCCCGACCGGGGACCAATCTCTACAAATTCAGCACGGAAACCACGCAAGCGCCCGGTATCACCGAGAAAGAGCAGGAATCACTGGCTCTGGTTTGGCAGGGCTATCTTCTGCAGGATCGTCTCGTCGCGACCTATGGTCTGCGCCGGGACACGATCGACAACTGGACCTTGCGCGCCGCCGACACGAGGCGCAAGGCGGGGACGCCTTACTTCGTGAGTTCGCGCGACTACGACATTCCCGATGGACAGGCACCGGACATGACCCTCGCGCGCACGACGAGAACGCTCGGGTTGGTGGGACACGCCACCAAGTGGCTTTCGTTCACCTACAACCGGTCGGAAGTCTTTAACCCCGCAGCGGACGTCGCCAACCTCCTCTCGGCGGACGGCACTCTCCTCCCGCCGGAGACCGGCGAGACCGAGGAATACGGCCTTCGGCTTTATCTGCTGAATGATCGTCTCACCTTCAGCCTCAGCCGCTACGAGGCAGCGACCCGCAACACCTCTCAATTCAATCCCGCCAACAACACGTTCATCGGCCCGCGCAACACCGTGTATGCGCTCATGCAACGAAACTGGGCCGGCACTGGCCTGGTGGCCGACATTCCGCCGGAAAGTATCATTCAGATCAACAATGTGCGCGGTCTCACGGATACCGCGCTTTCAGGATGGGAGATGACGACCGTGTTCAACCCCACCCGCAACTGGCGGCTATTGCTGACGGGGAGCATCAACAAAACCATCGAGAGCAACCGCTACGTGGCGATCAAAACGCTGGTAACCGACGATCTGAAGCGGATCGCCGCGTGGAGCGCGCGCCTCACTCAGCTGGCGAATACCCCGGGCAATCCCACCACGGCCGCCCTCGCCGCCGCGGACTTGATCACGGTCAATGCCCGCCTCGTCGGTTTGACCACCGCGCTGGCGGACGCCAATGCCACGGAGGGGAGGGACCTGGCCTCGGTGGGCAAGTATGCGCTCAACGCCGTTTCCAGTTATGGCTTCAGCGAAGGGCGGCTCGCGGGTTGGCGGGTGACTGGGCGGGCGCGATACCGCAGTGCGCCCACGATTGGCTACTATCGGGATGCGAACCGCCTCATCCAAATCGATCGGCCGTTTAGCGGCTCCGAACTGTTCGAAATTGGTGCCCAAGTGGGGCGGACGTTTAAGTTGAAGCAACGGCAGCTCGAGGTCCGGCTCGATGTCGCCAACCTCTTCGACTTCGACAAACATCTGCCGCAGCT
>CAMATV010000488.1 GCA_945861235.1 Opitutus sp. GAS368 | reverse complement strand
CCGCTCCGACGATCAATAATCGTGCAGCGTGATCAGACCCCAGAAAAGGGTGGTTTTCTTACCGGAGGGGTCGCCCTTGCTCACGAGTTTCGAGGTATCGACGTCGAGCGTCGCGGAATTGGTGGGCTCAAACGAGTTGGTCGAGACAGTCAGGGCACCGCCGAGGATGTTGGTCTCGCGTCCGCCGCTGGCGGTGGTGCGGGTCGCGCAACCGGAGGCGAAGAGGAGGGCGGCAAGAGCGGCGGAGAGCAGGAGTTTCGATTTCATGGGGAGGGCGTTAAAGTCGGTGGGTGGGACGCTGACGGCCGGCGGAAGTTTCGTAAGATTTGGGCCGGCTGGGAGAGTGGGCGCGGGAGAGTTGGCTGGTGTCGCACTCGGCGCTGACGAAAGAGAAAGATTAGGAGAACGAGAACGAGGGGGGCGGAGGGGGGACTAATTTTTCAGCGACGGTTCGTCGCGGAGGAGCGCGGCCTGCCACGGGAGGAGATGGTCTTCGATTTTCTCCGGTGCGCGGGCGATTTGGGCGAGCTGGGAGCGGTTCGCAATCAGGGTATTTTCGATGCCGAGCTTGTCGGCGACCCGGTCACGGTCGGTTTTGATCCGGTCTTGCAGCTCGACCTCCGCTTGCGAGAGAGAGAGATGGTTGGGATCGCGGCCGGGACGGCGCGGGAGAGTCTTCGGGTCGCGGGCGAGACCTTCACGCAGGGCGGCCGAGAGGGAGCCAATGAGGCGGTCGTGGCGTTTACCGAGGTTGACGCGCTCGAGGATCGAGGCCTCGGAGTCACCTTGGTCGGCGGCTTCGGCGATTTCGAGTACGAGGATATTGCCGCAAACTTTGAAAGGAGGGGTGTCGAGGCGCTGCGCTTGGTTTTCGCGCCAGTGCCAGATGGCGTGGAGGGCGCCGAGGCCGGCACCGCGGAGACGCTCACTGCGGCCGATGCGCCAGTCGATGTCGGTGGCCGGAGCGAAGCCGGTGGCACCGGACTCGATCTGGGCGCGACATTGTTGATCCAGCCAGTCGAGGCGGCCGTGCTTTTTCAGGTCGCGTTTGAGAATGTCGCGCAGGGCGGGGAGATGCCAGACGTCGAGGGCGGCGTAGTTGAGAAGTTTCGGCGTGATGGGGCGCTGGGACCAATTGGCTTTCTGGCCCGACTTATCGACGGCGACGCCGAAGTGTTCTTCGAGGAGACCGGCGAGACCGATGCGTTGGCGGCCGAGGAGCTGGGCGGCGAGCATGGTATCGAAGATACTTGTCGGCCGGAAACCACAGAGATCGGACAGCAAGCGGAGATCGAAATCACTGCCGTGCATCACCAGGTGTTTTTTCGCGAGGACCTTGAGGAGCGGCTCGACGTTCAAACCCGGCGCAAGGACGTCGACGAGGAAGATCTCACCGTCGACGAGCAGCTGGAAAAGGCAGACGCGCGTCTTATAGTGATACATATTGTCCGCCTCGGTATCGAGGAAGACCTCGTCGACGCGATCCAAGGCGGCGAGGAGCGCGGTAAGCGAGCCGGGCTGGTCGAGGAGTTGGTAGGCGGGCGGGCGGGTAGTCACTTTGACGCCGAGCAAACGGCGAACAGGCAGTGGAAGGAAGTGGGAAATCATGCGTCAGACAAGAAAGGCGGCGTGGTGTGGCGCCGGGCGGCGTGGATTGGTCATGGGACTTTATCCCATGCTCTGAGGAAGGCTTCAATCAACAAAGGGAGGTCGTCGCTGTAGCCACCTTCGAGGATCGCGGCGGCGGGAATGGGAAGCGCGTCGGGCGAGGTGCGGGCCGTGGCGAGCCAATGGCCGAGGGTCGCAAAGTCTTCGCGCTCGAGGGTCATCGAGGTGATCGGATCGCGCGCATAGGCGTCGAAGCCGGCGGAAACGAGCAAGAGATCGGGGCGAAACGCGATGACGGCGTCGAGGGAGGCCCGGAGCGCGGCCATGTGTTGGGCGCGCGGGGTGTGGGGGGCGACGGGCCAGTTGCGGAGGCGCGGGCCGAGGTCGCGCGTGCCAGTGCCGGGGTAGCCGGGGTGTTGGTGGACCGAGGCAAAGAAGAGTGCATCGCGGAGCGGAGAGTCGGAGCTGACGAGGGACTGCACAATGGATTCGGTGCCGTTGCCGTGATGGGCGTCGAAATCCCAGATGGCCACACGACGGGTGGGGATGGCAGCGGGAGCGTGGGCGGGAGCGCCGGCGGCAGGGATGGCGGCCGGGAAATCGCAGGCGGCGTGAACCGCGGCGAGTGCGATCTGGTTCAAATAACAGAAACCCATCGCATGGCCCGCGCTGGCGTGGTGGCCGGGCGGCCGCATGAGGGAAAAAACCGGAGTGCGCTGCGTGACCGCGTGACGAGCGGCCGCGAGGGCGGCGGAGGCGGAGCGACGGGCGTGGTCGCCGATGTGCTCGAAGAAGGGGGTGTCCGCGTCGAAGTCGCGGGGTTGCGTGAGGCGTTGGAGATGCGCGGGCGTGTGCGTGAGGAGGAGCGCGGCATCGGTCACCGCAGCGGCGGGCGGCGGCACGCGCCATTCCCAAGCAGGGTGAGTCGCGTGGAGGTGCGCGGCGGTGCGGAGGACGCGGGCAGGCTGCTCGGGGCGCAGCGCGGAGCCGTAGTCGGCGCATTGCGGATCGTGGAAAATGAGCATGGGGGGAGTGAAAGGGAAAGTGAGTGTGAAAGGGAAGCAGAGAGGGCGGTCACTTGCGTTCAGCGGCACTTTCACCCTCACTTTCACTTTCATGAACGTCGTCGTGCTGTGTTCTGGCGGGATGGATTCGGTGGCAGCGCTCCATTGGGCGCGGCGGGAGCATGCCGTGGCCGCGGTCATGAGTTTCGACTACGGGGCGAAGCACAATCACTGCGAGATTCCCTTCGCTGTGGAGCACGCGGCGCTCGTGGGCGCGCGACATGAAGTCGTGCGCTTGGACTTTGTGGACCGGTTGTTCGCGTCGGATTTATTGAAGAGCGGGGGCGAAATCCCTGAGGGGCACTACGAGGCGGAAAACATGAAGCGGACAGTCGTGCCGTTTCGGAACGCGATCATGTTGTCGATCGCCTGCGGGTTTGCGGAGAGTGTCGGCGCGGAAGGGCTCGTGATCGCGGCGCACGGGGGTGACCACGCGATCTATCCGGATTGCCGGGAAGATTTCATGCAGGCGATGGGCGATGCGATGCGGCTGGGCACCTATGCGGGGGTGAAATTGCTCCGGCCGTTTATCACGATGACCAAGGGTGAAATCGCGGCGGCGGGCGTGAAGCTCGGGGTGAATTTCGCGC
>CAMATV010000487.1 GCA_945861235.1 Opitutus sp. GAS368 | reverse complement strand
ATGGTCGCCCTCGCCGCCCTCCTCGCGCTCGCCGCCGTGCAACTCTGGATGGTGGTCACCTCCGGCCAGACGATCGGAAAACGCGTCCTCGGCGTCCGCATCGTAACCTTTCAAGACGAGACCAACCCCGGTTTCGTGAAAGTCTTTTTGCTCCGCGCCGTGCTCCCCGCGCTCGTCGGCGCGATCCCGCTCATCGGAGTCCCTTTCGCGCTCGCCGACTACGGCTTTATTTTCCGCGCCGACCGCCGCTGCCTCCACGACCTCATCGCCGGCACCAAGGTGATCAAAGTGTGATTTTTGCGCTGCAGCAGGGGGACCCGGCTCGGACCGGCCCTCGCGCAACGGCCAATTTCCACGATCTGCTCGTCGGTTCTGAATTGTAGGCCCGGGCGCCGACCGGGCACCCCGCTTAATTGTCGGCCCGGGCGCCGACCGGGCACCCCGCCTGATCCGTGTTTATCCGTGTAATCCGTGGTTAAAAGCTCCGGAGCTCCAGCCACGTCGCAAACCAAGCGCGCGCACTTCCTCGGCCTTCACGCGCGGACCCGCGGCCCCGCCACCGTCTCCATCACGGTGCGGCCCGCGGCCCGTCTTCCGCACCGCGTCGGTTTTCTCCGGCGCTGGCGCTCACACCACTCGGTCCACCATCGCGGCCCCTCGCTCGAACGCCGCGAGGTTGGCGAGAAAATGCTTCACGATCGCCTCATCCTGATCGCTCCGCCCGCCCGCCGTGTGCGGCGTGATCCAGCAGTTCGGCGCCGTCCAGAGGGGATCGCTCACGGGCAACGGTTCGACTTCGAATACATCGAGGTAAGCACCCGCGAGCCGACCGGAGCACAGCGCTTCGCGGAGCGCACGTTGATCAACCGTCGTACCGCGCCCGACATTATAAAAACGCGCGCCCGGCTTGATGCACCCGAGCCGCCGGGCGTTGACGTAGTTCACCGTGCTCGCGTTATCAGGCAGGATATTCACCACGTGATCGGCCTGCTCGAGCGCGGTGCTGATACCTTCCTCAGGGATGATCCGCACACCCCGCTCGCTGCGGGTCTGCCGCCGCACCGCGATGAGATTCATCCCAAACGGGGCGAGCAGCTCCGCCAGCCGCCGCCCGATCGCGCCGAAACCGAGCATCACCACCGTCTGCCCCGTGAGCAGCCGGGAATCGTAGCGGCGTTTCGCATACTGCCAACTGTGGTCGCCGAGCTGATCTTGGTGCGAGGGCAACAACTGGCGCCCCAGCGCGAGCATCATGGCGAGCACGTGCTGCGCGCAGGGATCGGCAAACACCTGCGAGACATTGGAAAAAATCGAACCGCGCGTGCGAAACGTCTCCTGAAATTCCGGCGTGTCGTACCGCGTGTAGCCCGCCGTCGTGACTTCCACCCAGCGCAGCTTCGGCAGCGCGAGACACTGGGCCGGGTCCGGCTGACCAAACGCGATGTCCGCGCCGACGAGCGCCGGATCAGCCTGCCCCGCGACGAGCACGGACGCCGACGCATTCGAGGCATAAACCAGCGTGTGTGCGCGGGTGCCCTCGGTGAGAAGCCGCGTCTCGGCGTCGGAAAACTTAGCGTTGCACCAGATCGTGAGGCTCATGGATTATCGTGGTTAGTTAAATGCAGCGACGCGCAGAACGCGGAGAAAGGTCGTCCGTCGCAAAACAAAAATCCGCCCACCACCCGTGCCGACACCCTGCTGGCCCGGAAAATTCACACCTGAGTAGAGCCAACGCCGGAGCCACCGAGGACACGCCGGTCGGTCATCGCTCGCCGGCAGGGCGACCCACCGACGTTTGCCGTTTGGTTTTGCTCGCAGCTCTCGTCTGAATTTCGACGGCTCAGTCACCGGCAGCTATCCACTGAAAACAGAAGACTCCTTGATTGGACGAACCGGCGCGTGCCGCAACGATTCGGCGCGAGCGTTGAACGCCGTGAGCAATTCCGTGTGCTCGCGGGCCTCGGTGCCGTTGACGTGCACCAAACCGCGGGCGAACGGCGGTTGCTCGCCGGGCTCGTCCAGCCACTGCCGCCAGACATAACCGACCACGGCCGGGTGCCGAGCCATGCGCTCCAGCGCCGCCCGGCCCTGACGCAACATCCACTCCACCGTCGTGAGTTTGCGCCCGCCCCGCCCCCGGGCCGGCGCATCGACCGCGCCCGCGTCCGCCCAACCAAAATCTCCCGCCAGCACCGGCCCCGTCGCCCCGGCTGCGAGCGCCGGCACGGCGCTCGTATCGAGCAGCGCGACATCCACCGCCGGATAGACACACTCGGCCCGCACACTCTCATCCACCCTCCGTCCGAAGCGACAGCCGAGCACGAGATGATTCGGATCTGCTGCGCGGATCGCGGCCGCCGTGCCCGTGAAATACCGCCGCGCAAATTCCCGCGACCACCGTGCATCGTCCCGCCCATAGCCGCGTGTCGCGATCGCCTGCTCCACCCGGGTCCACTCCCGCACGACCTCTTTGTTCGTCACCGCCACACCCCACGCACGGGCGAGGGTATCGATCCGTCCGCCGTGCAGCGCCAAGACAAATTCCCACGCCGCATGATAAGCCGCAAAGTTCGGCTCGAGGCTCAGACAACTCTGCAGCAAACTCGGCCGCGCCCCGCCACTCGCCGCCGGCGGTGCCCACCCCGGCAGATCATCCGCGACCCAACCGATCAGGGCCCGGTTCATCACCTCTGGCGCACACACCTCAAAGGCCCGCGCCGCCGCCCGCGCCGGCCATTCAGGAGCAAACACGTCGGGCAACCTCACCCCGGACGCCTGGATCACACCGCTCATGCGACAAAAATCTACACTCGCAATAAACGCGAAGCCATCTGCCTGCGCCGCGCCGTCGCCGCCCACTCCGAGCGCATTAAAACCCCACTTTCTCAAACGCGTCGACGGGTGTTCATCCGGCGCATACGGACCCGCGCTCGTCGCGCGTCCGCCCACCGATTCGTCCACGGGCACAGCCGCCGCCCGCACGCCATGCACCGCGCGGCAAAAAAACGGCCGACCCTCCGCATCGAGCAACCACCAACGCCCCGCCTGATTTTGCCCCACGCAAAAAAACCCCTCCGACCCGCGCAAGGTGCCGGTACGAAATTCTTCGGGAGAAATAGGGGCGGAGTGGGAAGTGGCTGCGTCGGGATGCGCCATGACCCGCGCAGCGTGCAAGCCTCTCCGAAAAAGGAAAGCGCGCAGTGCACCCTCAACGCTCAACGTTTTGCTGCACCCGCACGCGTTCGACCACCCGCTTGCGACCCGTGAGA
>CAMATV010000486.1 GCA_945861235.1 Opitutus sp. GAS368 | reverse complement strand
AATAACTATTCGCTCAACACCGTCGACATCTGCCCCGTCGGCGCCCTCACGAGCACCGATTTCCGTTTCAAGATGCGCGTCTGGTTTCTCAAGCAGACCAACAGCATCGACACCGAGACGTCCGTCGGCGCCAACACCGTCGTGTGGTCGCGCGAAGGCCAAATCTACCGCCTTACGCCGCGTCGCAACGACGACGTGAATGATACCTGGATGCCCGATTCCGGTCGCGAGCTCTTCAAAGCAGTGATGGCCGCTGATCGTCTCGCCGCGACCACCCACCTCGACGCCCTCGTGGCGCAAGCGGCCGAACTGTTCAAAGTCAACGCGTCTGCCGGCGCCATCGCCGTCGTTGGCTCCGGCCGCAGTTCCGTCGAAGAACAATTCCTCACGAAGAAACTCGCCGCTGCGCTCAAGGCCTCGACCCAGCTCGTCAGCCGCGTAGGGCAGGGGGACCAGCTCCTGATCTCCGCCGACCGCAATCCCAACGTCCGCGGCGCCCTCGTGACCGGTCTCATCTCGAAACTACCGAAGGTTGGCGACGCCCCCGCCTCGTCGCGTTCCGCCAATGGAGGCGCCGCCGCGCCCATTCGCACCGGCGGACTCACCGACCTCGCCGCGTCGATCGACGCGGGTAAAGTCAAGGTTGTCGTCTCGATCGGCGAAGACCTCGTCGCCGCCGGCCTCACCGCCGCGCAGCTCGCGAAAGTCTCCGTGGTTTACCTCGGCACGCATGCCAACGCCACGAGCGCAGCCGCGAAGATTGTTTTCCCGACGCTCTCTGTTTTCGAGAAGAACGGTACGTTCGTGAACCAGCAGTTCCGCCTCCAGAAGTTCGCCAAAGCCGTCCCCGGCCCGCAGGGCGCGACCGACGATCTGATCGTCCTCGCCAAACTCACGGCGGCCTCTTCCTCTGCTGCGATGGCCTCCGATCTCGGCTCGCTCTGGAAACTGATCTCCGCCGAGATCCCGGCGTTCGCGACGACGTCTTACGCCCAGCTCCCCGAGACCGGTCTCCTCATTGATGCTACGCCGTTCGCGGCGTTGCCGTTTGTCGAAGGGGAAACCCTCCACTTCAAGCCCGCCGCGGCGGCTGTTGCCCTCACCCCCTAACGCCCCGACTCCCTCCCTCGCACTATGAGCCGTTCCACTCCCATTTTAGCCCTCGGCCTTGGCTTTATCCTCGGAGGCATTGCCTTCTTCGTGTGGGCTCGGCGCCTCGGGCAGGCTGCCGCCAAGTCCGCGCCCAAACGCAAATCCGATGAACGCGCCTACGTGATCGATCAAAAGAACAACGCCAAGCTGAGCCTCGCCGGTGGGATTCTCGCTGGCTTTGGCGCGCTGCTGGTTGCCGTTTCCTTCATTTAAGATTCCGAAATGTTCGATTTCTTCTTCCAGCTTCATCCGGTAATCCAAGGCCTCGCGAAGGGGCTCGCGGTGATTATGGTGATTTTCCCGATTGCTGGCGCGTGCTCGATGGCGGAGCGGAAAGTCGCCGCGTGGATTCAGGATCGTCCCGGCCCCAATCGCGCCATTGTGCCGTGGGTGGCGTGGATTCCCTTCTTCGGGAAATTCCTGCAACGGCTCGGTATTTTTCACGTGATGGCTGACGGGGGTAAGATGCTCTTCAAGGAAGACTCGCTGCCGGGCCACGTGAACAAGTTCTACTTCATCCTCGCGCCCATCGTCGCGATGATCCCCGCGCTCACGACGGTGACCGCCGTTCCCTTCGGTGCCTACTTCGACAGCGCGGGCAAGGTCATCACGCTCGGCCTCGCGCCGCTCGATATCGGCATGTTAGCCGTCTTCGCAGTCTCCTCTCTCGGCGTCTACTCCGCCATTCTCGCCGGTTGGGCGTCCAACTCGAAGTATCCTTTCCTCGGCAGCGTGCGCGCTTCCGCACAGCTCATCTCCTACGAACTCTCGATGACGCTCGCCGTTTTGCCTGTCTTCCTTTGGGTCAACGCCCCTGGCCTCCCGGGCACGATGAGCTTCGGTCGCGTCGTGGAATTTCAAAGCCAGCCCGGTTTCCTTGGCGGTATGTGGTTCGGTTTCATGATGCCGCTCTCGGCCTTTATCTTTCTCGTCGCCCTCTTCGCCGAAACCAACCGCCAGCCCTTCGACACCGTCGAGTCTGAGTCCGACCTCGTCGGCAGCTTCCATACCGAATACGGCGCCTTCAAGTGGGGCCTGTTTTTCGTCGCCGAGTATTCCCACATGATCGTGGGCTCCGGTGTTTTCATGCTCCTCTTTGGCGGCGGCTGGAATCCCCTCCCGTGGGTCTCGCTCGCAACGGCCGTCGACTGGCTCGGCGCGATTCTCCCGTTCGCCCACGCCCCGCTCTTCGTCGGCGTGCTCTCGATTGCCATCTTCCTCGGCAAAACCCTCGCGATGATCTTCCTGTTCATGTGGGTGCGCTGGACCCTGCCGCGTTTCCGCTACGACCAAGTCATGAAGATCGGCTGGCAGAAGATGCTCCCGCTCTCTATTGCCAATCTCCTCTTCTACGCGATCGCGATCGCCGTCATTCAAAAGTAACCATCCCTGCACCGCGCCATGGCCGTCATCACTGTAGAACGCAAGCCGCTCACCTTCCTCGAGCGCACCTATCTCCCGCAAATCGTGGGTGGCTTGGCCACGACCTTTAAGCATCTCATCGCGCCGAAGAAGACGCTCGAGTATCCCGAACAACGCCCCGCCATTCCTCCCGGTTACCGCGGCGTGCCGACACTTGTGCGCGACCCGAACGGCCGCGAAAAATGTGTTTCCTGCCAACTCTGCGAATTCGTCTGCCCGCCCAAAGCCATCCGCATCACGCCCGGCGAAATCTCCGCCGACCAGACTGACCGTGCGCACGTCGAAAAAGCCCCGCAGGCCTTCGACATCGACATGCTCCGCTGCATTTACTGCGGGCTCTGCCAGGAAGTCTGCCCGGAGGAAGCGATCTTCCTCCAAAACCAGTACTCGATGTCCGGCTACACCCGCGCCGAGATGGTGAACCACAAAGATAAACTCTACGAACTCGGCGGTACGCTCCCCGACCAGCACTACAAGTGGGACCAAAAGAAAACCGCCGAAGACCACGGCAACGCGCACTGAGCCTTCGCGCCACCGTCTACCGCCCGCCATGGCCAACTTCCTCTTCTACGCCTTCGCTTTCTTCACCGTCGCCACCGCGGCCGGTGTCGTCGCGAGCAAGAACGCCGTCAACGCCGCGATGTGCTTGCTGCTTTCACTCGTCGGCGTCGCCGGTCTCTTCGTCGCGCTCAACGC
>CAMATV010000485.1 GCA_945861235.1 Opitutus sp. GAS368 | reverse complement strand
GTAAAGTGCCCCATCTTCCGCGCCACGCGCGGCTCGGCTTTGCCATAAAGATGGAGTTTGGCGTGTGGCTCAGCGAGCACCACTGCCCAGTCGGGCTCACCGACCTGCTTTCCGGCGGCCCATTTCCAAGCGTCGCCGAGAATGTTCACCATGACCGTCGGCTCCCGCACGGCGACACTCCCGAGCGGCAGCCCACACACGGCGCGCACGTGTTGCTCAAACTGACTCGTCGCACAGCCGTCGAGCGACCAATGCCCGCTATTGTGGGGCCGCGGCGCGAGTTCGTTCACCACGAGCTCGCCGCGCGTCGTTAAGAAAAACTCCACGGCAAGCAGTCCGACCACGTCCAGTTTTTCCGCGATGCGCGCCGCGAGCGCCTCCGCCGCCGTGGCGATCGCTGGGACCACTCGTGCCGGCACGATCGAGAAATCGAGGATGTGGTGCAGGTGGATGTTTTCCGCCACTGGGAACGCCCGCGTCTCGCCTGTCGTGCTCCGCGCGACGATGACCGACAGCTCGCACGAGAATTCACACCACGCTTCCACCACACACCGCCGGCCCCGGAAGATCGCGACTGCCTGCTCCAAGTCCGCGGGAGTCGTGAGTTTCATCTGCCCTTTGCCGTCGTATCCAAAATCTGCGGTCTTCACCACGCACGGCAATCCCACCTGCGCCACAGCGGGCGCGATATCACCGTCGAGCGCCTCGGCGTAGGCCACGTGCGGAAAGCCGTTGGTGCGCAGCCACGCTTTCTCCCGCTGGCGGTTCTGCGTCGTGTGCAACACCTCGGCCCGCGGATACAGCGCCACCAGGGGCGCAATCACCGCCAACGGACCGGCCGGAATGTTCTCAAACTCATACGTGACGACGTCGACCCCCCGCGCGAATTCCCGCAGCGCCTCCGGATCGTCGTAGCTCGCATTCACCTCCCGGTTCGCCACCGCGCCCGCGGGGCACTGGGCTTGCGGTTCGTAAACATGCACGCGATAGCCCAGCGTTTGGGCGGCCTGCGCCAACATGCGCCCGAGTTGCCCGCCGCCGAGGATGCCGATGGTTTTGCCGGGAAGGATCACGGAAGTTTGGCCTTCAATACCTTTGCCGTCTGGTCCGCGCGAAACGTCTTCCACGCCTTGGCGACGGCGGCGTTATCCAGCGCCACGATCGCCGCCGCGAACAGCGCCGCGTTGATCGCGCCCGCCTTGCCGATGGCAAAGGTCGCCACCGGCACGCCACCGGGCATTTGCACGATGGACAGCAGCGAATCCATGCCCTTGAGCGCGTGCGACTCCACCGGGACCCCGAGCACCGGCAGCGACGTCAGCGACGCCGTCATACCCGGCAAATGCGCGGCGCCACCCGCTCCCGCGATGATTACCTTCAGTCCGCGCTGCTCGGCGCGTTCGGCGTAGCTCACCATGAGTTTTGGAGTGCGGTGCGCGGACACGACGCGTTTCTCATAGGCAATGCCCAGCGCGTCGAGTTGCGCGGCGGCATGCTGCATGGTTTCCCAGTCGGAGGTGCTGCCCATAATAATTCCAACAAGCGGTGTGGCCATGAGCGGAACCAAAATGCCTCCGGCATCCGAAGCAAGTCCGCAGCGTGTCCAGCAAGGGCGTGGCCCCCCCCGCTTGCTCGCGTGGCAAACCTGCTCGCCGCCTCCCCCTCGCTTTTCTGCAACGCCGGCCTCACGCGCTTCTCCTCGCACAGAATTCGCGCCAACGGTACCGCCGTCTCCCGGGAGGCCGCGATTTTCCCTCCGACCGGACCACGCAGTCCCTCGGGACCGAACAGCACGCCCGTAGGGATAATCAGCGGCGTCTCCAGCGCGACCGCCTTAATGCATGGGGGAACCCGCTCGCGAAAAAACGCCGGCCCCGTGAGGAGCCGGCGTTTTGTTTTCCGTTTCTGAATGGGTGGAGGTGGTGGGAGTTGAAATCGGATACACGGTATCCGAAACTCCATGATTTTGAGAGCTGTCGTGGAGGAACGTGTATGCGGATGCTGGATGCGGTGGCACCGAGCGGCAAGGAAAGGCACGAGTTAGCCCATAAAACAGGGACAAATTCGGGACAATTTCGGCGAGGCACCCGGGGGCGGGGGGGGCGTGCAAAATGACCGGGGGGCGGGTCGAGAGGACTCATCGTGCCGTGAGTAAATTTAGCCCAAAAGGCGTTCCGGTCCGCCTGCCCGAATCGGCGCCCTTGGCGGCCCCGGCCCAGACTTCCGGCGTGAACCAGGCGCCGATCTACGGAGACACGATAACCAAGCCCGGATTCGGCGGTGCGAAAACTGTGCTGCAATGCGGGAGACGTGGGAAGGTTGGCGGCGCTGTTGGCTCGGATTGGCAGCTGAGCGAAAGGAGCGGGGCGCAGTGCTGTTGGCAGTGTGACGAGAAGTGGGCGGGAGGCTCGACTTTCACCGTGGCGGCGGTGTGGTGATGGGTGTCGGCCCTGCGGGGATGGAATTCAAAAAGGCCGCGCGCTCCCATGCCATGCATCTCTCTTTCGATCGCCGCACTGCTGTGATGCTGCTTCGGCATGTCGGGGGTAAACCGACGGTAGGCAAGCGGGCTGATCGCGATGTGCAGGTCAGTACGGCCGGTGGGCGGTTGTTCGTCGGCAACAGCTATGCGACCGCCGCGTGCGATGCGGTGGTGTTGGAGCCGGGCGCGTTCTGGATTCAACGGACGTTTCTGGAAAAAGTGCTGCGCTCGTTCCACGGGAAAGAAATCATCGTCCTCGAAGCCGATAGCAAAAGACTCACCCTCGGCCGGTTTTCGTGCGGGATTTTGAACTATGAGCCGGCACCGGAGCCACCGGCGGCGTTTGAGTTTGTGGCGACGCCCGGGGCAGTGCGTTTGAGTGGGGAGAGTGTTTAGATGCTGCCCGGGTTGCGCGGCACGGTTGATTGGACGGTCTGCTCCACTGACTTCGGAGGGGTGCCGAAAATTTACACCATTCGGAGCTCCGCTTCTCTTTCGAACCGCTCGGTGAGGTAGCAGCCCCCGACCCAAAATCGGATTTTGTCCGTGACAGAAAGCAACAGCGTGCGCGAGGCCGCGATATAGCCGCAGATCGTGCATGCAGGTGAGCGGTTCTTTCCGCGAGGCAAGCGATCCATCGTCTTTACACGGGTGTTTTTCTAAGCCCGTCTAGAAGTCATGATGCCGAAGGCCGTGGGGGGGCATTGGTGGCGCGTCCGCGCAAGCGGTTCCGACCCTGGTTAGGCGTTTACCGCAATTCTAAAAACGTGGGCTCCTTGACTCCGAGCGATCC
>CAMATV010000484.1 GCA_945861235.1 Opitutus sp. GAS368 | reverse complement strand
TCCGCCCGTCACGAAAACGGGTCGCGGCGCATTCAGCGCAATCACCGTATGACTGTCCACCGGCAGGTCGTTCCACCGCCCCGCATACTTTGGAAACGTCGACACCAACCACCACGGAAAATTCGCCGCCACATCGTCCACGCTTTCCCCAAAGTCGCGCCGCGCCAGCGACGCCCCCATCTCCCCCGAGCAACTCGCAAACACCAAGGCGATCCGCGGATCACGCGCTCCCGCCCACAGCGCCGTCTTCCCCAACCGCGAGTGCCCCACGAGCGCCACCCGCTTCGTGTCCACGGTCGCCTCGGTTGCGAGGGCGTCGAGCACGCGGCTCGTGATCCACGCCCACGTCGTGATCGTGCCCCACTCGCCCGCCGCCGGCCGCGTCTGCCCCGGCGCGTAGGCGAGCGCCTGCACGCCGCCTTCGTGCGTCTTCGCGCTGTCCCCCTGCGCCTCGGTATAACGAAACGCCGCGTACGCATAACCGCGTCCGACGATGTCCTCCACCGGCACCGCATCGTCGAATGGCATCTTCGCCAACGGGGAAATCCCCGGCGGATTGCTGAACAACAACTGCAACACTAGGGGCGCCGGTTTCGCCGCCCGGGTCGGCACATACAGTGAGACGTTCAACGCCACCGCCCGCTCGCCTTCGCCAAAGCGCAACCTGAGATGTTTCCGCACGGCCTTGCCACCCAGCGCGCCGACCTCCGTCGCCACCACTTCCGCGCTAACCTTCGGTACGCGCGTCGGCACCGCACCAAAAATCTCCCGTTCGTAGAGGGCAATCAATTCCGGGCGCCGCACCGTGTTCCACGTCGCCGCATCCTTCACGGGTTTTCCATTTTGCAGCACCAGCGGATCGGGCAGCACGCAAGGCCCCACCTTCGCCTCGTCGTAGTTCGAAACATGCCCGGTCGCCGCATAGCGAATCGGGTTTCCCTTGGCGTCCTGTTTCGGCCGCGCAGGTCCAGTTTCCGCTGCCATCAAGCCGCCCGCACACCCGATCACGTTTGCTAAAACCACCCTCACGCCAATGGAGAATTTCATAGGAGAAGGCCGCCACTCCAACGTTCCCCCTCGCCTTGCGCAACGCCCAACCACCGCACACCGCCGCGTTGACCCCAGCGTTCCGCCCTCCACGCTCCGCTCCTCCCCTCCCATGAAATTCGAACACTTCGCCCTCAACGTGCCCGACGCCCGCGCCCACGCCGCTTGGTATGTCGCCCACGTCGGCTTCACCGTCGCCCGCCAACAAGCCGAGGTGCCTTACATGACCTTTCTCGCCGATTCCACCGGCCGCAACATCGTCGAACTCTACTCGAATCCCGCCGCCGCGATGACTGATTTTCCGTCGCAACATCCTCTCGTCTTCCACTTCGCCCTCGTCTCCGCCGACGCCCCAGCCGACCGCGCTCGCCTCGAAAAAGCCGGTGCCAGGTTCGTCGCCGAAGCCCCCCAACCCGACGGCTCGTTACTCATGATGCTCCGCGACCCGTGGGGCGTCGCCCTCCAACTTTGTCAGCGCACCATTCCCTTCCCTATGCCGTGAGCACCCCGCTTGCTTGCCCTCGCCGCCGTCGGTTTCTCGCTGCCTTCTGGGGAATGGCCCTGCTGGGCTTGGGCCTGCACGCCGGCGAGCCGTCCGTTCCGCCGTTGACTGCCGCGCAACGCGACGCGCACGCCGTCTTCGCGCTCCTCGCCGCCGCCGTGGCCGCGCCCGACCCTGCTCATCCCTCCCTCGGAGCCACCCTTGCGCTCTACGCCAAGAACTCCGGCACCGACGCCTCCCGCTACGAGGGATTGGAGCCCGCCGCCCGCCGTATCCTCGCCGGCACCACGACCACCTTGGTCGCACCCGAATCGACCAGCCAGCGGCTCTTCGACCTCGCCGAATCGATCCTCGCCCACCTCAGCACCGTCGCTGCCACGCGGGCCGACCTGCAACCCGCGGACTTCGCGACGACCTCGCTCGGCCTCCGTGCGACCGCGCATCTCGCCCGCTATCACGCCCGCCGCCTCCTCGCCGCCGTTCACTACAACCTCTTCCTCCGCGGGCGCCGTCTCGCCGAACTCTACGCCGCGACCCTCGATACCAAGACCGCCCTCGACACGTGGAGTGAGCTCGTCGCTCTCCTCGGCACCCGCGACACCGTCACCTTCGGGCACCCGGCCCTCACGCTCCGCGGCGCTTGGGGCGCCGAACTCATCCGCCTCGAATTCGACTACCGCGATCTCGAAGCCATGTGCTGTCCCCCGGACGAATCGTGGTTGCACGAAAAAGTCTGGTCGCCGTCGCGGAACTAGGACGCTCTCAAGAAAAAACGGTCCGCTCCAAAAACCAATACAGGCCCGCCGCCGCGACGGCCGCCGACAGCGCCGGCACGCCCCGTCGTAGAAATTTTTCGTTCTTCCGCAGCTTCCACACGATCGGCAGCACGACGGCCGCCACCACCACCTGACCAAGCTCGACTCCCGCGTTGAACGTAAACAGCGGCATCGCCAGCCCCTGCCCACCCTGCCCCACGCCGAGATCCTTGAGCACACTCGCAAACCCGAATCCATGGATGAGGCCAAACGCGAACGTCAGCGCCCAACGTCCCTTCGGTTCTTCACCACGGCGCACCACATTTTCCAGCCCGACGAAAACAATCGACGCGGCAATCGCCGCCTCGACAAATCGACTCGGCAGGTTGACCACCTCCAGCGTCGCCAGCGCCAGCGTGATCGAATGGGCGAGCGTGAAGCAGGTGATGATCGCGACGATCGAGCGAAAGCTCCGGCACACCACGAGCAGCGCAAACAGAAACAACAAATGGTCGTAACCCGTCCAGATGTGCTCCACCCCGAGCTGGAGAAACCCCCAAAACGTCGGTGCTTCCGCAGGCTCGGCCGCCACCGTCACACCGCCGCCCGTCTCGCCCGCCGGTCGCAGGGAAATTTCCATCCCATCGTCCTTCGCGCTCAATAATTTCTTCGCCAGCGTCGAACCTTGCTCATCGGCGATGATCACAAATTGCCGATGCCCCGCCGGCAACGCCCCCAGCTGGCGCGAGCGCAGCGTTACCACGCCGGGCTGCGCCAGGGGGAAAACGAGGAAGAAATTCAGCGCATCGCCAGCCGCAAGTTCCACGCGGGTCTCGCTGGGTGCGATCGCTCCTCCGCTCGTGCGGAGCTCCAAAATCTGCGGAGCCAACCCCGCGAGCAACGGTTGCGCCGCGACAAATTCCGCCTGTGTCCATTTTCCGGAGACGCGCGCTTCCGGCGGGAGCAACTGCTCCGCATCA
>CAMATV010000483.1 GCA_945861235.1 Opitutus sp. GAS368 | reverse complement strand
AAGACGGCGAGAGTGACGAGCAGCGACCGGTCGGGCATGGAGGGCGGTGGGAGCGGAGGCGGGGGGATGACCGCGGACTAGGCGGAGGACGCGTGTGCGGTGAGAGACTGTCGAGACCGGAGGACGGAATTTTTAACCACGGATTTCACGGATTTACACGAATACGGGCACGGACTGAGGGGATGAGCTGAATTAATCCGTGCTATCCGGGTAATTCGTGGCGGTTCGGGTCGGGGCGCTCAGAGTTTCACGAAGCGATATTTCACGACGGCCCAGAGCCAGGTGAGGGGATCGCGGAACATGGAGATTTTCTTACCTTCCTTGAAGGAGCGTGATTTGTAGCTGATGGGAATTTCGATCGGGCGATGGCCTTTGCGGACGAGCTTCATCAGCAGTTCCCAGTCGAAGTCGAAGCGGTTGCACTCAAAGGTCAGGCCCTCGAGGCATTCGCGGCGGAAGACCTTATACATGGTGAAGGGATCCTTTAGCCAGATGAAGAGGGAGACGTTTATGAGGAGCGTGAAGCCCCAGTGCGCGAGGTTGAGGATGAGGGCTTGGACGGGCTGGTCGGAAAATTTTCGGATGGCCCAGCCGCCTTCGCCATGACGGGAGCCGAGGACGAATTCTTGCCGGCCGGCGGCGAGGGGCGCGAGCAAGGTGTCGTAGTCGTTGAGGTCGTATTCGAGGTCGGCGTCTTGGATGAGAATGACATCGCCGGTGGCATGCGCGAGGCCGGCGCGGACGGCGTGACCTTTGCCGCGGGGCCGGTCTTCGAGGATGAGTGTGACGCGCGGGTGGGTGGCGTAGGTTTGGACGATGGGGCGTGTGCCGTCGGTCGAATTGCTCTCGACCATAATGATCTGGAGGGTCCAACCGGGGACGGTTTTCGCGAGGATGGCGTCGAGGGATTGGCGTACGGTCGCGGCCTCGTTGTAGATCGGGACGATGACGGAAAGCGTGCCGTTGACGATGGGTGCGAAGGGCGAGGGCGGCATGGATGCGGGACGGAGCACTAGAGCGCGAATATTTCGCGGAGCTTGCGCTTGATCGCGAGAATGCGGGCAGACGACACGCGGCCGCGAACGGTCAAGATGTCTTCGCGGGCGAATTCAATCATGAGGTGACAACGACAAGCCGTCTTGTGCTCGAAAGAGTCGGCCTTATCGAGGAATACCTCGTGCGAACGAAGGGGCCTGTCAGGTGGCCGAATCGTACTGCAGACGAGTCCGTTGAGATTTCGGAAGTCCGCGTTTGCGGTGAGGGAATCAGGGGAGAGCAGAACGAGATAATGCGGATTTGCGACCGTGGGATACGGCACGAGGACAAGGTCCCACTGACGGAGGCCGCTCACGTGCGGCGGAGTGCGAGGCTACGGGCGGCGGCGGCACTGATGGCGTTGTCGAGGGCAACATCAGCGGCTGTCAGCTCCAGTTTGAAGGGCTTCCGGGTGGACGCCGGAGGTTTGCGCGGTGCGCGGCGTCGGATGGGTTTGGATCGAAGAAGCGTGCTCATGTGAGCGGTCAGTGTGGGCAGGCGGTGGACGTTTTCAATCTCTGCGTGAGCGAAGAATGAGGATGAAATTACCGGCCCGAGCCGGGCTTCACGGCGCAGGGCATCGCGGAGACGCCGTAGAGGGTGTCGACCAGGCGGACGAAGGGAGGGAACTTCAGAGCGAGGTGCGCGAGGGCGCGGAAGACGCGGCGGTGGCGGAGGCTTTTGACGACTTTGAACACTACGGTGCCGGCGTAGCGAACGGGGAGCGGCTCGAGTCCGTGGGCGCGATAGAGGCGTGCGAGGCTGCGGGGATTAAAGAGGCTGACGTGGATTTCGGGTGTGCAGTAGCGGTAGTAAATGCCGTGGCGGCGAGCGACGGGGCAGTCGAGGTTGCCGGTGGTGAGCAGGAGGAGGCCGCCGGGTTTGAGGAGACGGGCGAGGAGCGCGACGGCGGAGGCGGGGTCGGGCAGATGCTCAATGACCTCGATCATGCTGATCACATTGTAGGTCACGGACGGCTCGCAGGAGATTTCGTCGAAGTCGAGGATGCGGAAGCCGTCGGTGGATTTCAGGAGTGCGGCGTAGGAACCGACGTCGTGGCCGGTGAGCTCGAGCGGGCGGCCGGCGAAGGTGCCGCGTTCGCGGAGAAATTTGAGGAAGCCGCCGGCGCCGCAACCGAAGTCGAGCCAGCGCAGGGGCGCGGGGGAAGATGGAGAGAGGGGGAGAGGGGGAGAGGGGGAGACGGAGAGGTGGGATTCGGCGAGGCGGGCGAGGTCGGCGAATTCGAGGGCGCGGTCGGTGCGGCGGTAGTCGCGGTATTCTGTTTCGTAGTCGACAAAGGGGTCGGGGCCCTGGCCGCGGTAGTAGGCGTCGTTGTAGATTTCGAAACCGGAAAACGGTTCGACGAAGAGCAGTTCGCAATTGCGGCAGGTGTGAAAGGAGAACTCCTCGCGGATAAACTCGCCGGTTTTTTTTCCGCGGAGCGTGAGTTGGGTGGAGCCGCAGGCGCGGCATGTGGGGGTGGCGGAGGTCATCCGAGGTGGGCGGTCCCGCCTCTCACGAGGCGGGCTACGGGGGGACGACGGAGGGCGATCCAGAGGGAGAGGAGCAGGAGGACGGCGCCGGTGGCGCAGAGGGCGAGTTTGCGCGGCCAGTTTTTGGGGACGTAGCGGAAGGTGATGCGGTAGTCGCCGGGGCCGTCGACGGTGATGCCTTTGAACGTGTGGTTCAGGCGGAGGACGGGGGTTTTCTGGCCGTTGACGGTGGCGCGAAAATCGCCGGGCCAGAAGACTTCGTTGAGGACGATGACCCCGGCGGATTTGGCGCGGACGGTGAAGGTCGTGGAGTTTTCGGTGAGCACGTAGTCGGTCGCGGCGGTGACGGTGCGGTCGACGAGGCCGCGGGGAATCGAGAGGAGCGCGGGACTGCGGGTGAGATCGGGGCGTTGGGCGACGGCAAAGGGGCGTCCGTCGCCGGTCCGAATTTTTTGGACGAATTCTGCGGGGGTGTCGTAGGTGTCGAGGTGGTCGGTGAAAAAAGCGCGGGGCCAGGCGGTGGCGCTTTCGTAGACATCGAGGTCGGCGCCCTTGACGATTTTGAGGGCCTGGCCGAGGACGCCCTGGTCGGATTGGAGATCGAGGTAATGGCGGACGTTGAGGGCGTCGAAGATCGGGCGGGCGAGGGCGGCGTGGGCGACGTCGACGTAGAGGCGCCAATCCCACCAACGTTCAATCCCCGGGTGGGCAATGGCGGCGGTGATGAACTCGCGCATGAACGGATTTACGAGGGCATC
>CAMATV010000482.1 GCA_945861235.1 Opitutus sp. GAS368 | reverse complement strand
GTATCGGCGGGGCCCGGCATCACGCCGTAACCGCCCCGCACCGGGTAGCCGTCGCGGGTCTGGTTGGGACGACTGCTCAATTGCTGTGCATCCTTCGCCATCAACGGCAGTGACGGTGCCGCGGCGCGAGGGGTAAACGCACCGACGCGGCCGTTGGTCTCCGCGTTGCCGCCGTTGTCTTGGAGGTAGCAAATCACCGTGTTTTCATACTGCCCGGTTGCCTTCAGCTCGGCGACGATGCGACCAATACCTTCGTCCATCACGGTGAGCATCGCGGCGTAGACTTCCATGCAACGGATCTCGAATTCTTTGTCCTTCACCTTGTCCCACTCGCCGGTCTGTGGGGCGAGTCCCCACGCCGCATCCGCGACCCCGAGTTGCTTTTGTTTTTCCCAGCGCGCCGCGCGCACCGGCGTGTAGCCGCCATCGTAGCGGCCCTTGTATTTCGCGATATCCCGCTCGCGCGCGTGCATGGGCCAGTGTGCGGCGGTGTAGGGCACGTAGAGCAAAAACGGCTTTCCGGCCTGATCACGTTTGTGTTCACGAATAAACTTCGCGGCGTGATCGCTCAGTGCATCGGTGTAGTAATAATCCTCTGACGGGCGGTATTCGGTATCGTTGGCCGCGGTGATGAGCGTGTTGTCGCGCACGAGCGCACTCGGGTCCCAGAAACTCCCGGCGCCGTGAATCGTGCCATAGAAGCGGTCGAAGCCGCGCTGCAAGGGCCAGTTCTTCTGGTTCGTGAGCGCGGCCTCGGTGTCACCGGGGGTCACGTGCCATTTGCCGGCGGCATACGTGCGATAGCCGGCGGGCTTGAGGGCCTCGGCGATGGTGACGCTGCGACGGTTCAGATCGCCGCGATAGCCCTCGATCCCGTAGTCGCCCATCATGTGGCCGATGCCGGCTTGGTGCGGGTAGAGCCCCGTGAGCAACGCGGCGCGCGTCGGACAACAGCGCGCAGTGTTATAGAACTGCGTGAAGCGCACCCCACCCGCGGCGAGCGCATCGAGGTTCGGCGTCGCGATCTCGCCACCGTAGCAGCCGAGGTCGGAATAGCCGACATCGTCGGCCATAATAATGATCACGTTGGGCTGGCTAGCCGCACGTGCCATGCCGACGAACAGGACCAACGCTACGAGCGCAGTGGTGAATATCTTTTGCCGGAGGTTCATAGGAGTAATGGTCGAGGGGAAACACAGCAGGTGGGCGAATGGGCCCACCTGCGGAAAACGTCTTGGAGCGTCGCGCGCAGCAACGCGAGCACTCAAAGCTTGGCGGCTACGCTCGGTTTCGCGCCCTGCCAACCCTGGCGCCATTGGACGAGGAGCTTGTCGACCAGTTCGTTATTACCCGGCGTCTTCGCGATGTTGGTATTTTCCTGCGGGTCCAGAGTGTGGTCGTAGAGCTCAATCGCATCGATCTTCGAATGATCGTCGCGGGCCACCCACACCACGAAGCGGTAGCGCTCCGTGCGCATAGCATAACCCATCAATTGCCCGATTTCGGACTTGCCAGCGCTGCGTGGATACTGGCTGAAGGCGGCGGATTTCCACGGGCGATTCGGATCGTCGAGTACGGGTTTGAAGCTCACGCCTTCGAGGTGCTTCGGCAGCGGCAGACCGGCGAGGTCAGCGAGGGTCGGATAGATATCCACGAACTCGACAATGGAGTTCGTTTTCGCCCCGGCGTTCTTCATGCCGGGGACAGAGAGGAGCAGCGCGGTGTTGGTATCGTTTTCGCTGTTACTGTGTTTGCACCACGCGTCGTGCTCGCCGAGTTTCCAGCCATGGTCGCCCCAGAGGATGACGATGGTGTTCTTCCGCAAATCGAGGCGGTCGAGTTCGGCGAGGACCTTACCGACCTGGGCGTCCATGTAACTGATCGCCGCGTAGTAGCCGTGCTTGAGCTGGCGGGCGAGGTCGTCAGGGACGTGGCCTTCGGGAATGCCGTGATAGTTGCGGAGTTCGCCACCGGGGAGAATGGCGTAATCGGGGGCGTCCTTCGGGCGAAAGGGATTCGTGGCGAGTTGGATTTTGGCGGGGTCGTAGAGGTCCCAGTATTTCTTGGGCGCGATGAAGGGCAGGTGCGGCTTGATAAAACCGACGGCGAGGAAAAACGGCTCTTTCTTCTGGCTAATGTCCCTGAGCGTGGAGACGGCGAGCTCGGCGACCTTGCCATCCTGAAACGTGTTGTCCGGCACCTCGGCGCCCTCGAAGGCGGGGCCGCGGATGTTTTTCGCAGCCGGCATGGAATCGGGCACGGTGACTCCGGCGGCCTTGGCGGTTTTCGCCCCCTTGCCCTTCCCCTTGCCCTTGGTGGCGGAAGCGTTGTCCCCGTCGGGATCGACGGCGTAGCGCCGCTCGTTGAGTGTGACGTTTTCCGGCAGTGCGTAGGTCTCGGCCTTCGGCGTGCCCCAAGGCACCGACCAGGACTGCGGGTCGTCGAGGCTGCCGTGATAAATTTTGCCCATACCCTGGACGAAGTAGCCGTTGTTTTTAAAATGCTGGGGGAGCGTCACGACGTTGGGCAGCGCGGCGCGGAAGTGAGTGACGAGATCCCAAACCTTGGTGGTATCGGGGCGAGTGCCGGTGAGCAGGCTGGAGCGCGTGGGCGAGCAGACGGCCTGCTGGCAATACGCGCGGTTGAAGGTGATGCCCTCTTTCGCGATGCGGTCGAGGTTCGGGCTCTTCACGTAGTTCGCGCCGTAAGCGCCGAACTCGGGGCGGAGGTCGTCGACGGCGATGAAGAGGATATTGGGCCGATCGGCGGCGTGGGTTAGGCTGACGAGCAGCAAACCGAGGAGCGAACAGAGGCGGAGTTTCATGGTTAAAAATATTGGGCGGAGAGCAGGGACTGGGCGAAGGGCGGAGATTGTTTTTTTTGCGGGCCGCGTCGCGCCGACTAGCGTTTTTTCTTCTTTGGCCGCAGTTCGGCAGTCGCGTTCTGGGCTTCGTTCGCGACGTCCTCCATCAGAAATTGACCGTTCTGGCGCAGCGCGATTACCCACGCGGGACCGACGTCTGCGGCAGTGAGCGGCCGCAGGGCGGCGCTTTCCTGCGCTACCACCCAGCCTGCGGGAATGGGCAGCGTCGCGAATCCGTCCCGCGCTGCCTCCGCGATGCTCCCACTGCCAACGAGGACATTTCCCGTGTAGGCGTTCGCCTTGAAGTTGAACCGATCCAAGGGCGCCGTCCGTTCGGCCGCCGTCACGACGACCGACACCCCGCCTTGCGGGCGCACGAAGCGGTTGTTCTTGATGACGCACTCCTCGGGGAGGAGCACCTGCT
>CAMATV010000481.1 GCA_945861235.1 Opitutus sp. GAS368 | reverse complement strand
TCCTCTGCTTGGTCAGCGTCGCTGCTGCCCAAAGTATCTCCATCGAAGAGTTCGAACCCAAATCGACCCTCCGCGTCCCCGAGCACAAACCAACTCGCGCGAAGTTTCCGTTCATCGATGTCCACAATCACCAGCGCGACGTGACGCCTGATCGCCTCAAACGGCTGATCGAAGACATGGACAGCCTGAACATGGGCATCTTGGTCAACTCGCCCGTCAACGGTGGCTCCGGTAAATGGGTCGCCAATGCCGTGACCGCCATGAAAGCGCACAGTGCGGCGCGCTTCGCGGTGATGACCAATATCGACACCTCAAATCTCGACGCCCCAGATTACTCGCAGCGCGCGGCGGCCCAACTAGAGGCCGACATCAAAGCCGGGGCGATCGGACTCAAGGTTTGGAAGCAGTTCGGCACCACCCTGAGCGACAGCCAGGGCCGCATCAAAGTGGACGACCCGCGCTTCGACGCGGTGTGGGCAGTCTGCGCGAAGTATGGTATCCCCGTCCTCATTCATACCGCCGATCCTTGGGGCCTCTTCCAGCCCATGGATAAAAACAACGAGCGCTGGCTCGAGCTGAAGATTCAAACCCGGCGCAACCAATCCGGACAAACCAACTACACCTGGGAGCAATTGATCGCCGAGCAGCATAACCTCTTCACGCGGCATCCCCAGACGACCTTCATCAACGCCCACATGGGTTGGCTCGCGAACAACCTCGATCGGCTCGCAGAGCTCCTAGACCGCTTACCCAACGTCTACGTGGAAATCGGCGCAATCACCAGCGACTTGGGCCGGCAGCCCCGCGCGGCGAAACGATTCTTTACCAAATATCAGGATCGCGTGCTGTTCGGCAAAGACGCGTACAACGTCGTCGAATACCACACCTACTTCCGACTCCTCGAAACGGATGACGAATACTTCGATCCGATCCGCAAATACCACGGGATCTGGAAACTCTACGGCCTGGATCTCTCCGACGATGTCCTTAAAAAACTCTACTACAAAAACGCCCTGCGGATCTTTCCCGGTTTGTCCTCGGCCGGTTTCCCGTAGTCCTCTTCGACTGGCAACGCTCCCTCGACCGTCGCATTCCGCGGCCACCGACTCCGCCGTAGGTCCCATTCCCAGGCACGTTCCAGCGTGGACGAACCCCGGTTTTCGTGGGACCGCCGCTCGTCGGCGTGCCCTCTCGGCGAACAGGTGAAAAAGGCTGTGAGTGCCCCGCAACGTTAAACCCGAACGCGCACCCGCAGAGGAAAAACCGACGAGACCGCGGCCTCGCTCCGCGAGCTCGTCATAGGCGGGTGCGCCCCCCAGCATCGCAGCATGAAGTCATGCAGGCACACGATTCTTCTCCTGAGTTTCCTGACGTCCGTCGCGATGGCCCAAACAAATCTGAACGACGTGCCGGCCGATCTGACCGTGCCACCGACGGAGGCCGTCGCGCCCGCAGCAGGAAAACGGGTGCGGGCCACCACCACCGGTTGGGAAGCGACCGCGGTGCACCACACGCTCTATTTGCCCGAAGATTGGAAACCGCATTCAACGCCCCTGCCCGTGATCGTCGAATACGCGGGCAACGGCGGCTACGCCAACCGCCTCGGCGATACGAGTGACGGATCGGTCGAGGGCTGCCTGTTGGGCTACGGACTCAGCGCCGGCCGCGGTTTTCTGTGGATCACGCTACCGTTTGTCGAAAGCCATGACGGACAGAAACGAAATGCCACCAAGTGGTGGGGCGACGTCGCCGAGACGAAGCGCTACTGTCTCGCGACGGTGCGAGACGTGTGTCGTCGTTTCGGCGGCGACCCGCAGCGCGTGGTGCTCGCCGGCTTCTCCCGCGGAGCCATCGCGTGCAATTACCTCGGTCTGCACGACGAAGAAATCGCGCAGCTCTGGCGCGGTTTCTTCGCTCATAGCCACTACGAAGGTGTCTTCAAACATCCCGCCTCCGACGAAAGCGCCTGGCCGCAGCGCCTGCGGCGGTTGGGCACACGGCCACTCTTTATCAGCCACGAACTCAGCACCCAAAAAACCGCCTCCCTCCTCACGGCGAGCGGCGTCACCGGTGATTTCACGTTTGTCGATTTGCCCTATCCCAACCACTCAGCTCGGTGGGTCCTGTGCGACGTGCCTGCACGCCAACGGGCGCGGGAGTGGCTGCAGCGTGTGGTGCACACGCCGCTGTAGCGCGCGAGGCCCAACACACCTTCGCGATGATCCAAACAACGCCTTCGCCCGACTCAGTGTGTCATCCGGAGCAGGGTGCTCACTTAGCCGGAAGGGGCGGTGCGAGCGACGTCACGTAGGCGGCGATCGCCACGAAATCTTCCCCGGTCAGATTAGCCACGACCGGTTGCATCAGCGGTGACGACGCGCCTTTTCGTTTCCCCTGCTGCAGATCATACATCTGCCGCACTAAATAACTCGGCGAGCGTCCGGCGATGCCCGGCACATCCGCCAAGCCCATCAAGTCAGGTCCGTGGCAGGTGCCACACGCCACCGTCTTGCCGGGAACAATCTTCCCTTCCGCCACGCTCATCCCGCCCGTCGTCACCAAGTGCTCTCCCCGCTTGATGCTGCCGACGGGCACGTAGGCAACAAAGCCGGACCGCGGATTCCGTAAGACCTCGGACTGTTCTTGATCCTCAGGCGTCTCGATGATTCGTCCCGCAATGGGCTCGGTGCGGGCGCTAGAGAGTGTCAAAAATAAATTCCCCTCGATCCGCGTCTTTGGCACGAGGTCGGTCTCGACCACGCGTGTCCACGGCGTCCATTTCATCGCGCCAAAATATTCCGCCGCCGTCCTGATCTCGGCGTCAGTCATCGCCTTCGCCAGCAACATCATTGTCGGCGTATTCGGTTTTCTTGGATCAGACGAAACGCGCAGGCCGTCGCGGAAATCCTCCATCTGCCGGATGAAATATGCGACGGGCAAGCCGGTGACGGGTGCATTCTCCGGACGGCCTTTCCCGGTCGGCAAGTGACACGACGCGCAGCCCCGCGCCGCGTTGCCCAAGCTCGGGGAACCGTGCGCGATGATCTGGGGCATTGGCGGATGATCACCGGGAAACCAATCGATCACGTTGCCGAGGTCGCGAATATCCACCCGGGAATACATCGCACTGCTTCCCGCGACGCGCCGGAGCCTGGTTTGCTCCAACGGGTCCTCGTTCGGCCGCAGAGCACGACTGGGCGGACTTTGCGGGACCGCCTTGTCGCCGGGGGCCGGTGGAGTGCTAAAGCCATACGCCCATAACGGCTCGGGTTCGCCCGCCGCACGCCCG
>CAMATV010000480.1 GCA_945861235.1 Opitutus sp. GAS368 | reverse complement strand
CAGGCCCAGCTTGTCCAAACCCAGACGGACATCCTTTATCTCGGACCGATGCTGCCTGGTTCGCTCAGCCGGCAATACAAGGATCCGGCGGCCGCGACCGGGGCCGATGGGCAGCTCAGTTACGCCGATCACATGCGCAGCCGCGCTCGTTATGTCCGGCCCGAAGCGGTGGCCCCCCTCCAACCCCAGCACGCTAACTTCCGGCGCTTCCCTGGGCTGGTAGACCGCTGCGTCGATCTTTCCCTCAAAGATCGTATGGTCGTTTTGTTTCCTCATCCCGACTCCATTGCAGCCTGATTTGCGCGATTTAGGGTGGCAGGAGGTGTGGGCTCGGCGGTGATCTCTTCCCATCGGGAATATGGCCAAAAAATCGGTGACCAGATGAGCGGGTGGCTCAAGGCGAACGGTCCGTCGGTCGAGCAAGCGTTGAAGGGTTTTGAAACGATCCCATGGCTGGCTGATTTGACGAAGTCAGGCGCCGGACGAAACGAAGATTTACGGGCGGCGGAATACGCGCTGCGAAAGCAGCCTTGCCGTCGCGCGGGGCTTGCGGGCTAACTCTTCGCCCCTCTATGGCCGACCCTTCGCCCAATCTTTCGTTTCCCATTACGCTGCAGCATGAGCACCGGCTGATTTTTACCCGCGATGTCTTTGCGCCGGACAATCTCACGCTCGCGCAGACGCTGTCGCCACGGGAGCCGGGCGAAAAGGTGCGGGCGCTCGTGGTGTGGGATGCGGGGTTGGAGACGGCGTTTCCGGGGTTTGCGGAAAAAATCACGCGCTGGTTCGCGGCGCGCGGTCAAGCGCTGCAGCTCGCGGCACCGCCCCTGGCGTTGCCGGGCGGTGAGAGGATCAAGAATGATTTCTCGCAGTTGGAAGTCGTCTGGAAGGCCATCGAGGCGGCGGGACTGTGTCGGCATTCGTATGTCGTCGCGGTCGGCGGCGGTGCGGTGCTCGACCTCGTGGGCTTTGCGGCGGCGACGGCGCACCGCGGCATTCCGCTCGTGCGGTTGCCGACGACGAGTCTGAGCCAGGGCGACGGCGGCGTGGGCGTGAAGAATGGGGTGAATTTCTTCGGTAAGAAAAACTGGCTCGGCGCGTTTGGCGTGCCGCACGCGATCATCAACGATCTTTCCCTGTTGCACGGATTGCCCGTGCGCGAGCGACGGGTCGGGCTCATCGAAGCGGTGAAAGTCGCGCTCATTCGCGATGCGGCGTTTTTCGAATTTATCGCGGCGCGGGTGCCGGCGTTGGCGAAGTTTGAGCCGGAGGCGTTTGAGGCCGTGATTCGCGAGAGCGCGCGGCAGCACATGGAGCACATCGCGACGGCGGGCGACCCGTTCGAGCGCGGGTCGGCGCGTCCGCTGGATTTTGGGCACTGGGCGGCGCACAAGCTGGAGCAGCTCTCGGAGTTTCGGGTGAGCCACGGCGAGGCGGTCGCGGTCGGCATCGGCGTCGATATTATCTATGCGCGGCGGATTGGGCTGCTGCCCGAGGCGATGGCGGAGCGGATTCTCGGCGTGATTCAGGGGCTCGGTTTCGAACTGTTCGCGCCGGTGAAGGAGATTCGTAGCGCGACGGGTCGGCAGGATATGCTGGATGGACTCGAGGAGTTTCGGGAACACCTCGGCGGGCGTCTCAGCATCCCGATGATTCGTGCGCCGGGCGTGCGCCTGGAAATTCATGAAATCGACGGTGCGGTGGTGAAGGCGGCGTTCGATGAGCTGCGGGAACGCTACGGGTGAAGGACGGATTTTTTTAACCACGGATGAACACGGAGGAACACGGATTCAGAGGGGATTTCGCAGGGTGGTCATTACCCGTGTCGACTCGTGTTCATCCGCGCTTAAATTTTTGGGGGACCGACGCATGAGTCGCACCGCGATCCTCAACGTCGTCGGGCTCACTCCCCGTGTGCTCGGTCCGGATACACCGCGCCTGGCGGCGTTGGCGCGGACGGGCGGGCTCATTCGCGTGAAGCCGGTGTTGCCGGCGGTGACGTGCACGGCGCAGAGCACGTATCTTACAGGGCGCCCGCCCGCGGGGCATGGCTGCGTGGCCAACGGCTGGTATGACCGCACGCTCGCGGAGCACCAGTTTTGGAAGCAGTCAAACCACGTCGTCCAAGGGCCGAAGCTGTGGGAAACGTTGCGCGCGCAGCGGCCGGGGTTCACCTGCGCGAAACTTTTTTGGTGGTATAACATGTATGCGAGCGCCGACTGGTCGATCACCCCGCGGCCGATGTATCCCGCCGATGGCCGCAAGGTCTTCGACGTTTACACGCACCCGATGGGGCTGCGCGATGAGATCAAAAAAGACCTCGGACCGTTTCCGTTTCCGGCGTTTTGGGGTCCGCTGGCGGGCATCGCGTCGTCGGAGTGGATTGCGCGTTCGGCCCAATGGGTGGAGGAGAAAAGCCAGCCCGACCTGTCGCTCGTTTACCTGCCGCACCTCGATTACAATCTTCAGCGGCTCGGGCCGGATGATCCGCGGATGGCGGCCGACTATCGTGAGATTGACCGCGTGGCGGGCGGGCTGATCGATTTTTATGCGAAACGTGGCGTTCGCTCGGTGGTGCTCTCGGAATACGGTATTACGGCGGTGAAGCGGTCGATCGCGCTGAACCGGATGTTTCGCGCACGCGGCTGGATCACGATCAAAGAGGAGCTGGGTTGGGAGCTGCTCGACTGCGGCGCGAGCAAGGTCTTCGCCATCGCGGATCACCAGATCGCGCACATCTACGTGAACGACCGCTCGTTGATCGACGCGGTGCGCGCGGCGGTCGAGGGCGTCGACGGTGTGGCACGCGTGCTCGATGCCGACGGACAGCGCGCCGAGGGGCTCGATCACGCGCGGTCGGGCGATCTCGTGGCGTTTTCGGCGGAAGACGCGTGGTTCACTTACTATTATTGGGACGACGACGCGAAGGCGCCGGATTTCGCGCGCTGTGTCGATATTCACCGCAAATACGGCTACGACCCGGTGGAGCTGTTCATCGATCCCAAGATCGTGCTGCCGAAGCTGAAGGTCGCGGGCAAACTTCTGCGCAAGGCCCTCGGTTTTCGGATGCTCATGGACATGATCGCGCTCGATCCGTCGCTCGTGAAGGGCTCGCACGGCACCTGTCCGGCGGATTCGCGCGAATGGCCGGTGCTGATCGGCACGGGAGCGACGCCCGGCGATGCGCCGATCGCGGCGACCGACGTGCACGGGCGGTTGATCGCAACCTGTCTGACGTAGGAAAAAATTGAGGCCAACGGGTGGCTCGTGGTGGCGCGCGGACGCGACGCTCGCCGCGGCGGGCCGACGAGCGGCAG
>CAMATV010000479.1 GCA_945861235.1 Opitutus sp. GAS368 | reverse complement strand
ATGAGGAGATCCCCGCGGCTCGCCTGCTCAGTCGCGAGCCGTTGCGCCCGGAGCCCAAAGAAGGCGCCAATGCACAAACCCACCACCGCCAGCGCAAGGCCGGCCACGGCCCAATGCAACCGGCGGGTGCGGCCCGCCGCAACGGCGACCAACAGTCGCTGCTGGCGGGAATCGCGGCTCGCGCGGATGACCTCAGCCAAAACGTCGTGCGTCAGTTCCACGCGCTGGGTCCCGATCCGGTCCTCAATGCGCAGCAGCCGCCGGCTGACCAACGTGTCGATCAACGGCTGCGTCACACCCGGCTCCTCCAGCGCCGTCTCCAACGCCAGGTTGTCCCGAAAGCCCGACTTCGTCAGCAGCTTGTCCTCCACAAACCGGCGCATGCCTTCCGGCAAATCGGCGACACTCCGTTCGTAGAAATCAGTGAGAATCTCGCGACGATTGCCGGTCACGAGGTCCGTCGTGATTTGCGCAAGACCGCGCGACTTGCGCCGCTCGTTCAATTCGCGGCAGATGACAGAAAGGAGGGGCGGTTCAACATCCAGCTCGGCGAGCCGCTCGGCGGAGCCGCCGCGGGCTCCAGCGACGAACTCGACAATCACTTGGGCGACCTCAGCGCTCACGATGCCCGCCCCCGGCTTAACCACGGCCTCGAGCGCCTGCACGCCGGTCATTCGTGCGAGCCGCATCCGGTTGTCCATCAGCGCGGGCATGGTAGTTTTCAGACTTTCCAGGTGCGGCAGATAGTCTTCGCGCAGCGTGATGACCACGCGATAGTCGGTGCGAGAGAAGTCGAACGCCTCCATCTCCGCGCTGGATTCCTCCAACCGGGCGACGAGCTGTTCCGAAGGCCGATTTTCGACGAGCTCCGCCAACTCGCTCATGAAGCCGACGGCGCGCGCGCGCTCGCTACCGCTACCGGCCCCGAGCGTGAAAAGCTCCTCAAACTGATCAAACACCAAGACCGGCACAATCGTGCGACCGCCGGCGGTGACGAGCCGATCGTCACGATGGTGAAAGAATTCCCACAGGGATTCGGCGGGCTTCGCGCTGCCAGGCTTGGTCCACGTCCCCGCTCGCGGAGTGTCGGCCTGTACGAGTAATTTTATCTGTTCGGCCGGCGGCAGCGCCCTGGGCCCGTGGTCTAGGCGGATGTAAATGGGCCAGTAGCCATCGGCGCGCAGACGAGGAAATACCCCCGCCTGCAGCAGCGAGGATTTACCGAGGCCGGACTGCCCGAAAAGTACCGTCAGGGCGTTGCGCTGGGCGCGGCGAGTGAGGTCACGGACCTCCTGGTCGCGCCCGAAGAACAACCCACTCTGCTCTTCCGTGAAGGGAGCGAGGCCGGGCCACGGATTATCGCGGTCACGGACCACCTCGTGGGCGACGGCCGCCGCCGCCGGCCCTATCGCGGATAGGCGATCGCGGTTTAAATCGGAGCTCATGGCCGGCTTCCTCCAAGAAGTTCCTGTAACCGCACCACCATCTCGGGAACGATCGCACCGCCCGGCAGGCGCATCCAATGGGTTTTTTTGAAGAGATCGGGGACGAGTGCACCCGCTTCCGACGTGTCATCGATGCATACGGGGAGGATGAACCGGGCCCCGGCGGCCATGCCCTCGGTCCGATCGGCGGCCCAATTCCATTCGCGACGAAACCAGCCCTCGACCCGCCGCTGGGTCGTGGCGGAGATCACGGGAATGAAGTAGCTGCACCGCGCGACGTTTCCGCGGATCTTGCGCGCAAAGTCATCACCGCCCTCCAAATGATCCATGTCGAACCACGCCACGATGCCGGCCGCATCGAGTCCGGCTTTGATTTGCTGCACCGCGGCCAGGTCCTCGCGGGCGTAGCTGATAAAAACGGCATGCGCCGCCATTTCCCTGTCCGGGGGCACGCAGCGAACAGGTGCACCGGCCAGCCCGCTTGGGCGCGCAGCGGTGGCGATCGCGGGTTTATTCCGCGCCATCCACCGCCGGTGCAATTCGTCGACAAACCCCTCGGCGCCACCCGAGAAAAGCCGGGTGCGACTGCTGACTTGCTGGAGGAAAAAAACCAGCCCGGGCTCGTGGGCCGCATGCGAGTCAGCGAGGGTTTCGCCCACATCGCGCGGCTCGGACAAGCGACGGCGTTTCGCAATTCGCAGAAAAAGCCGCGTCAGCCAGTCGGAAAAACCACCGCCGAGCAGCAGGAGGTGACTATGTTCGAGCTCGGCGAAAAGTTTTTCCGGCGCGTAGTTCCGAGTTTGCAGCGCGCAGACGAATTCGAGCACATCCTCGTCCGAGATCACGTAGGTGGGCGAAGCCGAAAGCCGACCCATGAGGTGATAGACGAGCGGGCGCTGCATGAATTCGCGCTCGAGCGGCAAGTCGACTAATTTACTCGGGGTGTAGGCAGCCACATCCGTGGTGCGCACGCCGTCGAAGCGGACAGCATTAAGCGCATCCTCGAGCAGGGAGTCAAAGGTGGTGCTGATGTAGAGGTTGAAATCAGTGATCTCCGCCAGCTTGAGGAGGACGGGCGGAGGCGCGAAGGTCACCTCGCGCATGATGGTCCGGATACGGGTATAGAGATCCTCACGCCGACCATGATTTGCGAGATGGCGGACGATCACATCGTTGAGCGTGAACGCGCCCCCCTCGTTGGCAGCCGGCATGCCCAGCCGAGCCGCGAGCGAGCGCGCCAGCCACGCGTAAAGGTTCTCCCACCCAGCGGTCGTTTGCACCATCGCAAGTTCTGGCCCGATGATCGGGATGACGCGCTTCTCCTCGACAAAATTCAGAAGGTCCTCCCAGGCGTCGTCGTCAAATGCGGCGACGGAGGGTGGCGATGAGGGGAAATCAGCCGCGAGGGGCACCATAGGCTGACAGACTTTTGGCGCGCTCGCAAAGAGTCAAGATTGCCGCAAAGAGAGAGGGGTGTAACTGGAAGTGAAGTCAGGAGTCTGAAGGAAGGTTGGGACGGGTAACGGGAGCGAACGATGGATAGCGGATGGCAGTGCAAGTCGCGCGGGCCGAACGCCTTGGTTTTTCGCTAGACAAAGCGAGCCGACTACGGCTCGCTTTGCTGGGATGAACCCTCCCGCATTACCCGCCGGCCCCTTACTTGACGACGCCACGCATTTGGTGGCGCGCCTCCAACGCCATCCGCAGTTGTATGAACAGGTGGCGGCGCTGCTCGACGAAGTGGAAAATCGCGCCGGTGCACTCAACACCGGCGACGAAGCCGAGGACGCAATTGTGGAGCGCATGCGCCAATTCGGCGGGTGCGCGCTGACCCAGTGGGCCGAGCAACGGCACTCGGCCGTGCAGCCGGCCCGCACG
>CAMATV010000478.1 GCA_945861235.1 Opitutus sp. GAS368 | reverse complement strand
GCGGTCGAATCGCGTTATCGCGGTGGCTTCATGGCCGTGAATGCCGCGTTGCAACAAGCCGCGAGTGCGCTCGCCACGGCGCTGGCGGGCGTGTTCGTTACGCGGGACGCCGCGGGTCACCTCGTCGGATATCACCTTCTCGGTTACATCGCCGTCGGCTTCTTTGCGCTCACTGTTGTGCTCGCCGCGGTGCTGCGCAACGCGGCCCCGCACGTCGCGATCCCGGCCACGAAAAAATCTGCTCTCGCCGAACCGCTCGCTACCGCTGCCTAACATGAGTGCACCCACGCCCACGCCCTCAGCCACGTTCAAACGTCCCGAGCTCCTCGCCCCGGCTGGCGATTGGGAGTGCGCCCGTGCCGCCATCGAAAACGGGGCGGATGCGATCTACTTTGGGCTCGAGCGTTTCAACGCCCGGATGCGGGCGAAAAATTTTACCCAGGCTGATCTGCCCGCGCTGATGGAGTTTCTCCACCGGCGCGGCGTGAAGGGCTACGTCACATTCAATACCCTCATCTTCACCAACGAGCTCGCCGACGCGGAGGACTACCTCCGCACGATCATCGCGAGCGGAGTCGACGCCGCCATTGTGCAAGATGTCGGGATCTGCCGGCTCATTCGCCGGCTGTCGCCAGATTTCCCGATTCATTGCTCGACGCAGATGACGATCACGAGTGCCGCCGGCGTGGCCTTCGCCCGCGAACTCGGGGCCCAACTGGTCGTCCTCGCCCGCGAAAATTCCCTCGCGGATATTGCGTCGATTCAGGCGGCTCAGCTTGCCGGCGCTCCGCACTCAGTGCTCAACGCGCCACGTCCGCTGCCTCTTGAGGTGTTTGTGCATGGCGCCCTTTGTGTCGCGTATTCCGGCCAATGCCTCACGAGTGAGTCCCTCGGCGGACGCTCCGCCAACCGCGGCGAATGTGCCCAAGCCTGCCGTTTGCCGTACGACCTGATCTCCGACGGCGTCCAGGTTCCCCTCGGCGACAAACGTTATCTACTCAGCCCGCAAGACCTCTCCGGCCTCGAGGTTCTGCCCGACCTCGTTCGCGTCGGAGTGTCCTCGCTGAAGATCGAGGGTCGGCTCAAGTCTCCCGAATACGTTGCCAGCATTACGCGGGTTTATCGCCAGGCCCTCGACAAAGTGATGGCCGACCTCACGGGTGTCGCGGCGCCGAAATTCGAGGCGCAGACGGCCCGCTACGAACTCGAGATGAGTTTCTCCCGCGGTCTTTTCACCGGCTGGTTTCGTGGGATCGACAATCAAAAGCTCGCCCACGCCCGCTTCGGGACCAAGCGCGGCGTCTTCCTTGGCGAAGTGACGCGGGTGGAAAACGACTCCGTTGCGCTTCGTCTTGCGGCGCCGTTGAAACCGGGCGACGGCCTCGTCTTCGACGCCGGCAAACCCGATGAGCGTGAGCAGGGCGGCCGAGTTTACCAAGTCGAGACCAGTCGCAGCGGCGAAACTACGCTGCGTTTCGGCCACGGCGATATCGACTGGCGTCGGGTGCGCAGTGGACAGCTCGTCTGGAAGACCAACGACCCCGCGCTCGATCGCGAAGTGCGCACCACGTTTGAGGGCGACAAGATTCGGTTTCAGCGCCCGATCACGCTCGAAGTCCACGGCCGCACGGGCGCGCCGCTGACTCTCATTGCCAACGATGGTCACGGCCACGTCGTCCAGCTGGATTCCGCCGTCCCACTCGCGGCCGCTGAGAACCAGCCCCTCACCCCGGAGCGCCTCCGCGAGCAACTTGGCCGCCTCGGCGGCACGCCCTTCAAGCTCGGCGATCTGCACTCGCACCTCGAAGGCGATGTGATTCTCCCGATCAGCGAACTGAACCGCCTCCGGCGCGAATCCGCTCGCGCCCTTGAAACGCTCTGTGCTCTTCCGCATCGCTGGCAGCTCGCGGATAGCGCACCTCGGCGCTCCACGCTTTCGGCTTTGCCGGTGACCGCCGCAGCGGAGCGCCCCCCCGAGCTCATCGCCGTCATCCGCCTCCTCGAACAGCTCGACGCCGCTTGGTTGGCGGGTGCTCGCACAATTTATTGTGAGTTCGAGAACCCGAAGCACTACCGTGACGCCGTCGCCCGCTTCCGCGAACTCCAGCGCACCCTGGACCCCATCCCCCAGACCCGATCTCCCATCGATGCGCGCAGCGCGTCGATCTGGGTCGCCCCGCCCCGCGTCTTCAAACCCGGAGAGGAGTGGATTCTGAAACAGGTGCGTTCGTCCGACGCCGACGGATATCTCGTCCGCAATCACGACCATCTCGCATTTTTCAAAACCGACCGCTGCCGTGGCGATTTCTCGCTCAATGTCGCCAACCCGCTCACGGCCGAGTACCTGCTCCAGCACCACGGCCTCGAGCGCGTCACGGCGAGTTACGACCTGAATATCACGCAACTCGAAGCGCTGCTCCACGGCGCGCCGGGTACGTGGTTCGATATCACGGTGCACCAGCACATGCCGATGTTTCATATGGAGCACTGTGTGTTCTGCGCATTTCTGTCCAAGGGTAAAGACTACCGCGACTGCGGTCGTCCTTGCGACACCCACCGTGTCGCCCTCCGTGATCGGGTCGGTGCCGAACTCCCGCTCAAGGCCGACGCCGGCTGCCGCAACACGGTCTTCAATAACCGCGCCCAGACCGGTGCCGAATATGTCTCCCGGCTGATCGAACTTGGCGCCCGCAGCTTCCGCGTCGAATTCGTCAATGAGAGCGCCGAAGAGGTCACGCGGACGTTGACGCGCTACGGCCAACTCATGCGCGGTGAAATCACCGGCGCGGACCTGTGGCGTGAGCTCAAGCTCATCAACCAACTCGGCGTTACCCGCGGCCAGATGGAAACGGCGCCACGCATCATCACCAAGAAAACGTAGCCGGCCCATTGCGGCCCTGAGTCGTAACATCGTGCCCGCGAGCTAGGGTGGGTGCTGCAGGAGTTTCGCGAGCACCTCCACTCAGTCGTGGGAGCCGAGTTTAAGCTTGAGAAACACCCCGTCGAACGATTGCTCCGCGATTGCTTTGAGTGCGCGGAAGGCATCGGGACCTTGCAGGACCTGCTCCCTCGGCGGCGAGGGACGGCAGATTTTTCTTGTGTCCGCCCCGCCTGCAAAACCCTCTAAGCGCTCGCGTCTCACCCTCGTCACACGTCATGTCCACGCCCGCTGTCCCACCGCAACCTTCTGCCCCGGCAGCTCCCAAGCTGACCGACCTCGAAATCAAGGACGCGCAATTGATCTTTAGTTCAGTTTGGCAGCGCTTGGAGGAAGAGTACGGGCGGGAAAACCTGCGGTTTCCCAAAGAGATCATTCTCCTCGGTGGTGC
>CAMATV010000477.1 GCA_945861235.1 Opitutus sp. GAS368 | reverse complement strand
CGAGTCGCGCAACTGGGTGCGGAGGGCAGCGAGCGCGGGGGCGACCTGACCAGGGAACTCGGTCCAAGTGGCTTCGATGGTGAGCCGGTCGTGGTAATGGGCGCGGCGCAGAGCGCGGAAGAAGCCGCGGAAATTTTCGCCATGGATACCGGGGGCGGCGCGGTCTTTGTTTTCGGCGACGTGGGCGTGGCGAATGAGCGGAGCGACTTTCACGATATCGTCGGCGGACTCGCCGTTGCGCAGCATGTGGAAAATATCCACGAGCAGTTTCACGCCGTTGGTGTTGGCGCGACGGACGGCTTCGGCGCCCTCGAGAATGGTGTTGATGCAATTGCATTCGCCGCGGTTGAGCGGTTCGACGAGGAGGGTGACGCCGTTTTCCTCGGCGAGCGGACCGAGCTGGCGGAGGACATCGACGAATTGTTCGAAGGCGGTGGCAGCGGAGAATCCTGGCGGGATCATGCGGGCACCCGCGCTGCCGAAGACGACGAGCGTCATGTTAATTTCTTTGGCCCGGCGAAACGTGGTCTCGGCGAAGCGGTCGAGGCGGGCGAGATCCACGTCGGGGCCGACGACTTTCAGGTCGGCGGGGAGGAAGCGGTTCGATGCGGGGAGGGAGAAGCCTTGGGCGAGCAAGGCCTCGGCCGGCTTGGTGCGGGTGGCGTCCGAGGTTTCGGGCTGCAGGAGTTCCTGCGTGAAGCCCTCGATAAAATCGATGCCGGGAGCGGGTGAGAGGAGGGCGAGAGTGGCGGTATCAGCGCAGATTCCGATTTGCATGAAGCGGAGGAGTAGCAAGCAGCGGTTAAAGAGTAGCGAGTCGATTTCTGGGCGGCTCGCGCGGGTCGTGCCAGGGAGGGGACGTTGGTTCGCAGGAGGGATTGCAAGGTTCGCTGGGCCGTCGTGCAGAAGTCTGATTTCGGGTGAATCAGAAAAAGCGCTTGCTTACGTCGCCGGCATGGGGCTTCGTCGCCCTTCCTTGTTCGGGCTGTAGCGTAGCCTGGTAGCGCGCTTGCATGGGGTGCAAGAGGTCGTGAGTTCGAATCTCACCAGCCCGACCATTTTCCCCGTTGCGTAAAGTCACGTCTGACTGCGGCAGAATACGCCTAAATCCTTCTATTGAAATCGGTTGCGAAATCGGTGCTCGATGACCTGATACGACATGTGATGACAGGCTATGACCCCCTGTGACCCCCGTTTGTGTGCGTTTCTGTGTGCGTGCAAGGATGCCTCGATTTTCTGACCCGCCGCTTCAGCGCGTGAATTTTGACCAGACGGGGTCATTTTGGATAAGACTATCTGAACCGCACCGCGGTTAACTACTGCGGCCGGCGTTGGCTCTTCTGCGGGCGCCGCACGACAAATGACGCGGTCAGGCGTTCGCCCCGACGCCTTTGCGGTCGGGCGAGTTCTTATCGGTCACTTCCGGTTGCGATGTTGCGAAGCCCGGAAGCATGGCGACACCCGCTGCGAGTGGCAGCTGCGACGAGTCCGTGTAGAGGTTCGTCGTCAGTTTTAGGTCGCTGTGACGCATGAGTTCCCTAGCCTGGTGAGAGGTTTGGTTGCAGCACGCGCGGCGCAAGGCCGGGGGCGAACTCGAAAAATTCTGGCTGGTGGTCGCTTGGCCAGCCGATGCCGCCGAACCGTATCATTACTATTTGGCTCACCTGCATCGACCACCCACCAAAGCGCGGTGTCTGACCCTCAGCCGCAGTCGTTGGCATATCGAACAATACTTCCAGCGAGCCAAGGACGACCTCGCGTTCGATCATTTTGAAGGCCGTTCGTGGACCGGTTTTCATCATCATCTGGTTCTCAGTGCACTGGCCTAGCACATCGTAGGGGATGGAAAAGGACGCTCTCGTCGTGTTGATACACCTTGGGCCAGCTTCCTTTCGTCAGTTTTCTCCTAACCGCAAAGCAGTGGCATAGGTGTCGGGTCGGGCCGCCTCGTGGCGATGCAGCCGATCATCATCCTTGAAGGCGAATGAGGTTTTTCGCCTCGGGATGGCTTTGGCTGGGATCACCCGGCCGCGCAGTCATAGCTCAAGCATCAATGGCATTGACTCGTTAGTTTATATTATGATAACACAATAGTGTGCTATTACGAAATACACTTATTGAGGTCCTGAGAGACCAGCGGCCGCCGGTCGCCGCCGGCCCTGAAATCGCCAGATCAGTCACTCGCCGGCTCCCGACCCGAAATACCCAGCACGCCTTGGTTCTGACCGGTGTGCGTCGGTGCGGGAAGAGTGTCTTGCAAGCCCAACTCCTTCGCACCCACCCCGGCGCTCTCTACATCAATGTGGAGGATACCCGTCTTTACGGGATGGGCCCGGAAGATTTCCCAGCACTTCAGGAGGTTATCCAAGAGCTAGCAGCGAAACAGGCAGTCTTTTTGGACGAAATCCAAGAATTACCCGAATGGCAGCGATTGGTCCGTTCTCTCTTGGACCGCGGTCACCCCCTCTGCGTCACCGGCTCCAACGCCTCGCTGCTCGGCCGTGAGATCGGCGCCAAGCTCACCGGCCGGCACCAGTCATTCGAGATCTTTCCTTTTTCATATTCTGAATATCTGACTTACACTGCGGGAGAACGAAACGCCGCTACGCTCACCGCTTATTTGGATCACGGGGGATTTCCGGGCTACCTGCGCGAGCGCGATCCGCAAATCCTCCAGCAACTCCTGCGCGACATCGTGGAGCGCGACATCGCTCAGCGCCATCATCTGCGGGAAGCGCGGCATGTGATGAACCTCATTTTGTTTCTCCTCGCCAATACCGGCCAACCGCTGTCGTTCCAGAGACTGACGAAGTCGCTCGCGATCCCCACGGTCGCCCAGACCTCCCGCTACATCGAATTTTTGCAGGACGCTTACCTCCTGTTCGCCGTACCGAAGTTCAGCTCGTCGTTCAAGCAGCGGGTCGTGGCACCGAACAAATACTACGCCATCGACAACGCGCTCCGGCGCGTGAACTCGCCGAGCCTCACTGCGGACGTAGGCCACCGACTCGAGAACGCCGTGTTCCTCGCGCTCCGCCAACGCGGGTTGAAACCGTGCTACGCCGGCCAAAAAGATTCTTGGGAGTGCGATTTCGTCACCGACGACTACGCCATCCAAGTGTGCGCGAACCTAACGCCCTTCAACCGCGAGCGAGAATTGGAAGGGGTGCGTCAGGGGTGCGCTTTGCCCGGCAAGCGGCGGGGCCTGATCGTCACCCTCGATCAGCGGGACGCATTGTCGCTCGACGGTGGATCGGTCGAGGTCATTCCGGCATGGGAGTGGCTGGATGGGGCTTAACCCTCAGGCGCGGAGCCGGCCACGGGCTGACGCA
>CAMATV010000476.1 GCA_945861235.1 Opitutus sp. GAS368 | reverse complement strand
TCATTCTCTAGTACGAGAGGACCGAGAATGACGAACCTCTGGTGTTCCGGTTGTCACGTCAGTGGCAGCGCCGGGTAGCTATGTTCGGAAGGGATAAGCGCTGAAAGCATCTAAGCGCCAAGCCCATCCCAAGATAAGATCACAATCCCCGCAAGGGGTGCAAGGTCCGGGTAGACCACCCGGTTGATAGGCCAGAGGTGTAATTGGGGTAACCCATTCAGCTTACTGGTACTAATGACCTTGCCGGTTTATGCAGACCTTCATTTTATTTCTAGGCGTTTATTTTACCTACTAATTTTGTTTTGATCATTTGAATTTTTTACACTTTCTCCATAAGGAGTTAAATTTCTTGGTGACCACAGGCGAGGGGTTCCACCCGTTCCCATCCCGAACACGGCCGTTAAGCCCTCAGCCGCCGATGGTAGTTGGACGTTAGGTCCCGCGAGAGTAGGTCGTTGCCAAGTTTATAGCCCGGATCTTCGAAAGAAGGTCCGGGCTTCTTTTTTGAGCGTTAGCCGCCGCCTGCGGTTCGCCAATCCTGCGTAAGCGACCGGCTGGGATACCCTGAAGGGGATTGCTGACGCTACTCGGTGAAGTTGCGGGTAGAAGTTGCGGAATTGAAGCTTTTAGAAACGGGGATGATCGAAGACGGAGGGAAACGGGATTGGCGCGGCGACGCGTTTCCGCCGGCTGCGGCAGTGAGCAGCAGACCGCCACCCTCTCACCGCGACGGGAAACCTGCGTCCCGCCCACGTCCCTTCGCTTTGTCTACGGACCAGCGGGTGCACCGTGAGTCCAGTCGGCGTTACGGGCTGCGGCTATTGATGCCGGTGGGCGCTGACAGGGCGCAATGTCGCGGGAAAAATGAGGGGCCCGAGAATGGCCACGATGGACCTTGGCGGGAGTCGAAATCCGCTAGGTTGATCCGACGTTCCGCGAGCGGCGGGTGGCTGCGGCCATCAGATGCGCGTGAACGGAAAATGTGCGTTCACTGCCCCGCCGAGGGATCGGTAAGTAGGTTCCGTTTGGATGCAAGAGCCGGGTGTTGCTGGTGTCGCGGAGCTCATCCGTAAAAAACTCTTCGGTCACCCAGCGCCTCAGGGCCGGATCACGAATCGGAAACACCACCTCGACGCGGCGCAAGAAATTGCGCGGCATCCAGTCGGCGCTGCCGGCGAGAATCACCGGTTCGCCTCGGGCGTTTTCGAAGTAAGCGGCCCGCGCGTGCTCGAGAAACCGCCCGACGAGGCTGCGCACGCGAATGTTTTCAGAGAGGCCGGGCACGCCCGGCACGAGACTGCACGTGCCGCGGACGATCAGGTCGATCTTCACTCCGGCCTGTGAAGCGCCGTAAAGTGCGTCGATGGTGGTCTTGTCCACCAAGGAATTCATCTTGGCGATGATGCGCGCGGGGTGGCCGGCTGCAGCGTTGCGGGTTTCGGTTGCGATCAGGGCGTTGATCCGGCGGTGCAGACTGTAGGGCGCGACGAGGAGATGGCGGAACTTTGGCGATCGGCCAAATCCGGTGAGCGTGTTAAAGAGTTGCCCTACATCGTGGGTGATGTCGGCCCGTGCGGTGAAGTGGCTCAGGTCGGTGTAATAGCGAGCGGTGCGGGGGTTGTAGTTGCCCGTGCCCAGATGGGCGTAGTGGCGCATGCGTCGGCCCTCGCGGCGGACGACAAGGCACATCTTACAGTGGGTTTTGTGCCCGACGAGGCCGTAAACGACGTGGACCCCGGCCTCCTCGAGCTGTTTGGCCCACTGGATATTGTTCGCCTCGTCGAAGCGCGCTTTCAGTTCGACGAGCGCAGTCACCTGCTTGCCGTTTTGCGAGGCCTCGATCAGCGCACGCACCAAGGGCGAATCGCCACTCGTGCGATAGAACGTCTGTTTGATCGCAAACACCTGCGGATCGCGTGCGGCCTGCTCGACGAAATCGACCACGGGTTGAAACGAATCGTAGGGATGGTGCAGGAGGACGTCCTGCGCGCGGAGCGCCTCGAAGATCCGCGAGGGATCACGCAAAGGAGAGGCGTTGACGGGGGTAAACGAGGGGAACTTGAGGTCGGGCCGATCGAGGTCGCCGATGCTTTGGAGTCGCATCAGGTTGATGGGACCCTTGAGCCGGAAGACATTATCAGGCGGCAGCGCGAGTTCGTGGCAGAGCGTCGCAAAGAGGGCCGCGTTAACTCCATCCTCGATTTCGAGACGAACCGCGGCACCGCGGCGGAGGTTTCGCAGTTCCGCCTCGATTTTCACGAGGAGATTCGCGGCTTCTTCCTCGTCGATGTAGAGTTCGCTGTTGCGGGTGACCCGAAACGCGTGCGCGGCGGTCAAGCGGTAACCGGGGAACAGTTCTCCGGCGCAGAGTTTGATGATTTCGCTGAGAAAGATGATGCGCTGAGGACCGCGGCCACCGGGAGCGATGCTCACGAGGCGTGGTAAGATGCGGGGCACAGGCAAAATCGCGACCAAGTGTTCAAGCTTCGCGGTCGCCGGATTGTCGAGCGTCACCACGATGTTCAACTCCTTGTTGCCGAGTTGGGGAAACGGATGCGACTGATCGAGCGCCAGCGGTGTCAGCACGGGATAAACCTGCTCGCGAAAATAGGCCCGCACCCAGGCCAGCTCACGGGGCGAAAGATCTTGGGCGCTCTTAAAGTGGATCCCTTCGATTGCGAGCGCCGGTGCCAGTTGGTCTCGCCAGCAGCGGTATTGGTCCTCGATAAAAGCATCGACGGTCGCGCGGATGCGCTGGAGTTGTTGGCTTGGATTGAGCCCGTCCGGGCCGGGTTCGGTCACGCCTGAATCACGTTGCTGCATCAAACCGGCGACGCGGATTTGAAAAAACTCGTCGAGGTTGCTTCCGGTGATGGCGAGGTAGCGGACGCGCTCGATCAAAGGGTGACGGTCGGTTTGGGCCTGCTCGAGGACCCGGCGGTTAAACGCGAGCCAGCTCAACTCGCGGTTAAAATAAATGGGAGCGGAAAGAGCGGGAGTGGTCTTGGGCGTGCGCGAGGCCATGCGAGTGTAACCCGAAAATCGTAGGCTCGGTCCCGGGCTAAACCAACTTAATCACGGTCGTCTCGCAAATGTAACACAGCCGGATGCCCGAATCTCGGTGCGCTCGCGCCTCCCTTTGGGCCCTCGCAGCGAACGCGACAGCACCGGTGTTTTTCGAAGTGTCCACTTGCGGCCCGTACGCGCTTCGTGCGAGATGGCCGTGATGGCTCGAAGCGACCAACGTCCGGTGACGGTGCACATGATCGCGGAGCACGTGGGCGTCTCGGCGTCAGCCGTTTCGACCGTGCTCGCGGATCGCCACGAGGAGCGCCGGCT
>CAMATV010000475.1 GCA_945861235.1 Opitutus sp. GAS368 | reverse complement strand
CGGCCTCCCGCCGCTCTCCGCCGAGGTCCTCGCCGAAACCCTCGACGGCGGCCAAGCTTTCCGTTGGCGTCGCGAATCCGACGGCACGTTTCTCGGGCATTGGTCGCATCACCTCGCCCGTATCCGCCGTTCCGCTACCGGCCTCGCTGAATGGTCCGCCCCCGCCCCACTCGCCACCGCCGTCGCCCCCGCGCTCCAGATTTATCTCGGCCTCGACCGTGATTTTCCCCGCCTCACCGACTCCCTCCCGTGGCGCAGCGACGCCCATCTCGCGACCTGTCTCGCCGCCTTCCCCGGTCTGCGCATCCTGCGCCAACCCTTCGGCGAGACCCTGCTTGGTTTCCTCTGCAGCGCGACGAAGCAGATCGTCCAAATCAAACACATGATGGCCCTCCTCGCCGAGCGCCACGGCACGCCGCCGCCCGAACGCTCAGCTGTCGGCACTCAACTCTCAGCTCTCCCGACCTGGCCCCAACTCGCCACCATCCCCGAAGCCACCCTCCGCGCCTGCCTCCTCGGTTTCCGCGCGCGCTACATTTCCCAGACCGCGCAATTTCTCGCCGCGCATCCCGGCTGGCTCGAAGCAACCGAAATACTCCCCTACGCCATCGCGAAGGAACGTCTCTGCTCGCTCCCGGGCGTCGGCGAAAAAGTCGCCGACTGCGTGCTCCTCTTCGGCGCCGGCCGGCTCGAAGCTTTCCCCGTCGACGTGTGGATCATCAAGACGATGGAGCGCCGTTACGGCCTCACCGGTTGGAAGCCTGCGCAAATCGCCCACTTCGGCCGCACCCACTTCGGTCCCCTCGCCGGCCTCGCGCAGCAGTTTCTTTTTTCCTACGAACGCCGCGCTCAGCCGTAACGATTCCATGGATTGGAGGGCCGTCGCTGGCCGACGTGCCGCTCCCTTCCTCGCGGCGCCACACTCACCTCACTTCGCGCGCTGGATCAGCTCCACCTCGTAGCCCTCGGGCGCGTCGATGAACGCGATCACCGAACCACTCCCGGTCTTGGTCGGACCATCGCTGAGCTTAAAGCCCTTCGCTACGACCTTGCGCGTAAACTCCGCGAGATCCTCCACCTCAAACGCGAGGTGGATCAAATCCGGCTGCACCACCACCGCCGGAGCACCGGGCGGCATCTGGCAAATCTCAATCTCCTCATCGCTGTTCGGCGTCGCGAGAAACACGATCTGCGCCCCGCGCGGCGACGTACTGCGCCGGGCGACGGTGAGCTCGAGAGCCTCTTCGTAAAATTTCACGGTGCGCTCGATATCGTTCACGCGCATCCGCGTGTGGAGAAGTTTTTTGACCATGCGGCGACGTTGCACGGCACCCCCACACCACGCAAGCTGCCCGCACGATGTCCCTCACCCTCGCCGATATTCAGACCGCCGCCGTCCGCATCGCCCCTTACATCCACCGCACGCCTGTGCTCACGAGCGCCACCCTCGACGAACTCTGCGGCGGACACCTGTTCTTCAAGTGCGAGAACTTTCAAAAAATCGGCGCCTTCAAGGCCCGCGGAGCCGCCAACGCCGTGTTCTCCCTCACCGTCGCGGAAGCCGCCCGTGGCGTCGTCACCCACTCTTCCGGCAACCACGCTGCCGCCCTCGCCCGCGCCGCCCGACTCCGGGGGATCGCCGCCCACATCGTAATGCCGTCCGACGCACCGCAGTCCAAGATCGCGTCCGTCCGCCGCAACGGCGGCCTCATCACGTTTTGCGAACCCAACGTCGCCGCCCGCGAATCCACCTGCGCGCGCCTCGTCGCAGAAACGGGCGGACGCCTCATTCATCCTTACAATGACTACGCCGTGATGGCCGGTCAGGGCACGGCCACCCTCGAACTGCTCGCACAAGTCCCCGACCTCGACGTCGTGATCGCTCCCGTCGGCGGCGGCGGCCTCCTCTGTGGCACCGCCGTCGCCGCCAAGGGACTGCGTCCCGGCATCCGCGTGATCGCTGCGGAACCCGCCGGTGCCGATGATGCCGCGCGCTCCTTCGCCGCCGGCCGGATCATCCCCCTCGAATCGCCCGCGACCATCGCCGACGGCCTCCGCACATCCCTCGGTGAGAAAAATTTCCCCCTCATCCAGCGTCACGTCGACGCCGTCGAGACGGCCTCCGAGGAAGCCATCGTCGCCGCGATGCGCCGCATTTGGGAAGTGCTCAAAATTATCATCGAACCGAGTTGCGCCGTCCCCTACGCCGCCATCCTCGAAGGCAAAATCCCCGTCGCCGGCCTGCGCGTCGGCCTCATTCTCACCGGTGGCAACGTCGATCTCGACGCGCTGCCTTGGTTGAAAAAATAATTGCCCCCTTTTCGCGGCAGGGGCGTCTCGCCCCTGTCCTCAGCCTCACCGGCGAGACGCCCGTGCTACCTCAAACCCTTGCCATGCCTACCCGCCTCCTCCTCGCCCTGCTCCTCGTCTCCAGCACGCTCGCCGCCCGCGCCGCCGATGCCCCGCGGCTCTATCTTGCCGGCGACTCTACCATGGCCAACAAGCCCCTCGATCTCCCGGAACGCGGCTGGGGCCAGGCTCTCGCCGGGTTGTTCAAGGACCCCGACACCGTGCAAAACCACGCGATGAATGGCCGCAGCACCGCAAGTTTTATTGCTGAGGGCCGCTGGGAAAAGATCGTCGCCGCGCTGACGCCCCGCGACGCCGTCATCATCCAGTTCGGTCACAACGATGAGAAAATCGAAGACCCGAAACGCGGCACTGACCCGAAGACGACCTTCCCCGAAAATCTCCGCCGTTTCGTCCGCGAGGTCCGCGCCAAAGGGGCCACGCCCATCCTCGCCACCCCCGTCTGCCGCCGAAAATTCAACCCGGCCGGTAAACTTATCCCCACGCACGGCGCCTACCCCGACGCGATCCGGCGCGTCGCCACCGAGGAAAAAGTGCCCCTGCTCGAGCTCGAAACTGCCACCGCAACATGGCTGCAAGCCGAGGGCGACGAACCCACGAAAAAATACTTCATGTGGATCGAAGCAGGGAAAAACCCGAAAATCCCGGACGGCAAAAAAGACGACACCCATTTCGTCGAAGCCGGCGCGGCGAAAGTCGCGTCGCTCGCCGTCGCCCAGATCCGCGAACAAAAACTCCCGCTCGTGCAGTGGCTGAAGTAATACCAACGGCCCGTATGTTTCAGACTTTGCACACTAGGCCCGCCCGTTGGGCGGGCAACCCGGCCACCGGCCGGGCCTACAGCGGGCAACCCGGCCTACAGTCTAGAAACCAAAGGACGTTGGTATCGGAAGCCTCCAGGCCGCCGCAGACTTCACTCAGGTTGCCGTGGGTAGGAGCTCGCTTGCGAGCGATTTGAGGCTGCGGAGCGCGG
>CAMATV010000474.1 GCA_945861235.1 Opitutus sp. GAS368 | reverse complement strand
AATCGCGGGCGCGTGGAAATTCGCCGCGAGACCGGTGGGCGTGGGGGGAAAACGGTGACGACGGTCAGTGGATTTGTGGGCATCGGGTTGCCGGAGAAAGAGCAGCTCACGAAAAAAATGCGTGGAGCGTGCGGCTGCGGCGGGACCGTGAAGGACGGCGCGATCGAGATTCAAGGTGATCAGCGGGAGAAGATGGCGAAAATTTTGGTCGAGGCGGGATTTCGGCCGGTGATGGCGGGCGGGTGAAGCGGAGGAAGCGGGGAGCGCGGGGAGCGTGGAAAGTTAACCACGGATGGACACGGATCGACACGGATGTTCGGAGGGACCGCAGGTGCCGTGGTCTCGTCGCGGGGAAGTCGAGAATCGGCATTGCGCGCAGGAGTGGCGCGGTTACGGTGCGACGATGTTAAGCATCTTGGAACTGCCAACGGTGCGCCAGCGGGTGGCGCGGATCAGTGTCGAGACCTACCATGTGATGTCCGAACAGGGCTTGTTGGACGAACGCACGGAATTGTTGCGGGGTGCGATTGTTGAAAAAATGACCAAATCACCCCTCCATGCATCAGTTGTTCGCGAACTGTTCCGGATGGTTTCATCGAGGTTGCGCCCTGGCATGGTCGCGCGGAAAGAAGACCCGTTGACGCTGGTTGACTCCGAACCCGAACCGGACATCGCCGTAGTGGAGGGGAGTCCGGACGGTTATCGGGCCGGGCATCCGCGGGCTGCGCTACTGGTGATGGAAGTCGCGGTGAGGACCGAAGAGACGGACCGGGAAAAGGCTTCGATTTGCGCGGAGGCGGGTGTGGCGGAGTATTGGCTCGTGTTACCGGAGAAGGGCGTGATCGATATTTTTACGCAGCCGGTGGCGGGAAAATATGGCGAGACGCGGATCGTGCGGCGCGGCGAAGTGGCGGTGTCGCAGGTGCTGCCGGAGCTGCGGGTGGATGTGGGCGGGTTGTTCGAGTGATGCCGTAACGGAGGGTGAGTAACGGCGGAGCCACGCCGAAGGCTTCGTCGATTCACCCTCCAATGATTGGCGCGTGGGCAACGCCGAGGATGATCCCGAGCGGCAGACGTCGCCCCTTTTTTATTCCGCGAACTTCGCGATCAGGCGGCCAAGCCCGCGGTGAGGGCGAGGGCGCCTTTGGCACGGTTCAGAATGTAGAGGTGGTAGCCCGGGGCACCTTGCGCGAGGAGGTCGCGGATTTGCGTGAGCGCCCAGTCGATGCCGATGGTTTCGACGACGTCGGTGTTTTCGGCGGCGACTTCGAGGCGCGTGCTGAGTTTCGCCGGGAGCGTCGTGCCGCACATCGCGGTGAAGCGTTGGATTTGTTTCAACGAGAGCACGGGCATAATGCCGGGGACGATCGGAACAGTAATGCCGGCGGCGCGGCATTTGTCCACAAAGCGGTAATACACGGCGTTGTCGAAAAAGAGCTGCGTCGTGATGAAGTCCGCGCCGGCGTCGATTTTGATTTTGAGCGCAGTGAGGTCGGCTTCGAGGGACGGGGCTTCGGGGTGTTTCTCGGGGTAGCCGCCGACGCCGAGGCAGAAATCGGGATGGCGGGACTTCAGAAGCGCGACGAGGTCGCTGGCGTAGCGGAGGCCGTCTTTGTAGGGCGTGAACGTGGTCTCGCCCTTGGGCGGATCGCCGCGAAGCGTCATGATATTGCGGAAACCACCGGCATAAATGCGATCGGCGACCTCGGAGAGTTCGGCGCGCGTGTGACCCACACACGTGAGGTGCGGCATGACGGTGAAGCCAAAGTCGCGTTTCAGAAAGTCACAGACTTGTGCAGTGCGGTCGCGAGTCGTGCCGCCGGCTCCGTAGGTCACGGATACGAAATCGGGGGCCATGCGCTTTAGCGCGGTCGCGGTGGCACGGACGGCATCAACGCCGGTATCGTCCTTGGGTGGAAAAAATTCCAGCGACCGAAGCGGACGGTGCTGCGCGAAGAGTTCGGAGATGGGACGGTCGTGCGGCATGACATATCAACGGATATGGAAGCGTTGATATGTGTAAAGCATCGTCTTTTCTCGGGCGTCAGAACGGGTGAGAAGCGTGACCGGCAGGGGGAAGACCGCGAAGCCGACGACGCTGGTGATAGGGAAGGATGAGCGGGCGGCGGGGGCGGGTTTGCAATGCTGAGGACGGAGGAAAAAGCCGGAGGGTTTAACCGCTCATCTCCGCTGATTTTTCGGAAGGTCGGGTCACGGATCCATCGGCTGAAATGGGGGTAGGAAGATTTTATGGGTAGGAAGATTTTCCGGAGAACCAGCCCTTCGTTTGCGGTTGGGCTGGTCGTGCCCTCTCATCCGAGGCGCGGTGGGTTGGGGCGTCGATCAACGGGGCTGCCGGAATGTTGGGTGACGTGCGGCCGGTGGTCGGCACGGTCAGTGCGTTGGAATGGGCGTGGTCGGTGCCGCCGGTCGGGCCGGTGACGTTTACCTATACAGTGAGTGTGCCGGCGGGCACGGCGGGCGATCAATTCCTCGCGGCCTCCGGGATTGTGCGCTTCGAAGGGGCGCTCTCGCAGCCGATCGCGACGCCCAGCCCGCTCTTGGTTCCTCAGATCACGACCCACAGCGCGGACACGAACTCAGACTTCCGCATCAGCCTCGTCGAACTCACGCGAGTGATCGAACTCTACAATGTCCGTAGTGGAACCTTGCGCACCGGGGCGTATCGGTTGCTGGGGGGGCGGAGGATGGGTTTGCGCCGGGGCCCGGGGTGATTGCTTACACGAGCCCCTGAGGCCACGGCGGGGCGGGGGCGGGCGGCGCTTGGCGGGGCTGGCGGCGCGGGGGAGGAGCTGTCGAGGAGCGGTCGCGGGGGGGCGGCGGTTGGCAGCCGCCGTGGGGCTGAATCTAAAAACGGCCGTTCGAATACGGAAAGCGCGGAGGAGGCGGAAAGCGCGGAGAGCGCGAAGGACGCGGAGGACGCGGAGGACGCGGAGTAAGACCGGAGGAAATGAAGCGCAAGCGCGACTCACCTGTCCGCTGCGATCTCCGCGGTGCACCCCAAATCCCCAAATGGTTTTCGCTTCTGCGCTCCTGTGATATCAACGTCCCTCATGTTCTAGACTTTCTGTTGTGTCCGCCCGCTGGGCGGGCAACCCGGCCAGCGGCCGGGCCTACAGTCTAAAAATCAAGGGACGTTGGTATGAGTATGCGCTCCTGTGACCGGTGGCGCGGATTCCGTCTGAAGGCGGGACTACGAACTCGGAGTGGGCGACGGCGAGCGGGCGGGCGGAGGGCGGGGGGCGCTTGCTGGCGCTCGCGGCTACCCGGCAAATCACAGTCTGATACCAACGGCCCGTATGTTTCAGACTTTGCCATTGTAGGCCCGCC
>CAMATV010000473.1 GCA_945861235.1 Opitutus sp. GAS368 | reverse complement strand
GCGGTGACCGTGCTCGGCACGCTCTATCTGGATCTCGCGAGCACGGTCGATGCCGGGGCCGAGAAAGTGCGCCTATCGAAAGAACTCGACCAACTCTCGAAGCACATTGCCGGCACCGAGGCGCGCTTGTCCAACGAGGCCTTCGTCAGCAAAGCCCCGCCCGCCGTCCTCGACGGTGCGCGCAAGCAACTCGCCGATCAAAAGGCGAAGCGTGGGGAGCTGGAGCGGCTGTTGAAATCCCTGGGGGGGTGAACCCGGGAGCGCGGGCGTCACGCCGGCAACCGCTTCCTGACCGGCTCTACGCCGTAGCTACCGTTCGGGCCAGGGAGACTTTTGTGGCCCGGTGGGGCAACCGTTTCGCTCTGCGTATCCATCGCGACCTTACGGCAAAATCCCGCCTGACCGCAGGAGTGGGGGGCGAGCCAGCAACCAAGAGTGATGATTTTGTCGTGCGCCGGAGTGCGCCCAACTACGATTTGTCCGTCCTCCTGGCCGGCGTGCGCCCCGGCAATCGTCTCGAGGAGATCGCGACGGGACGAGCGTTGGGCCAAAAGGTGTGGTGAGCTGGCGAATCGCGTGGGCGACCACGGCGATTGGGAGGACGCGGAAAGATTACCCGCCAACGCGGCGAAGCGGTGGGGGCGCGGTGCGGCTAGTGTGCAAGTCGCGGCCGGAATCTTCCCGTTCCGAATATTCCATCGCTGAGGCTTGCCCGCTGTGCAGCGCCCCAAGTAAGCTTCGTCTCCCCTTTCATGAAAAAAGCTCTCATCACCGGCATCACGGGTCAGGACGGATCGTATCTCGCCGAGCTCTTGCTCGCCAAAGGTTACGAGGTCCACGGCGTGATCCGCCGCGCCTCGACGTTCAATACGAGCCGCATCGATCACCTCTACCGTGACCCGCACGTCAACGGGGTGAAACTCCACCTTCACTACGGCGACCTCGCCGATTCTGTGCAGATGGTAAAACTCCTTTACCAGCTTCAGCCGGATGAGATCTACAACTTAGGCGCGCAGTCGCACGTGCGCGTCTCGTTCGATATTCCGGAGTATACGGGCGATGTCGTGGGCCTCGGCGCGGTGCGCATCCTTGAGGCGATCCGCGAGGCCGGCCTGATGAAGAAGTGTCGATTCTACCAAGCCTCCTCGTCTGAGATGTATGGCAAGGTGCAGGAGGTTCCCCAGACGGAGACGACGCCATTCTGGCCGAGGTCACCCTACGGTTGCGCGAAGATGTATGCCTACTGGCTCACGGTGAACTACCGTGAGAGTTACCATCTCCACGCGTCCAACGGCATTCTGTTCAACCACGAGAGCCCGCGCCGCGGCGAGACGTTTGTGACGCGCAAGATCACCCGCGCGGCCACGCGCATCAAACTCGGCCTCCAGGACAAACTTTACATGGGGAACCTCGAGGCCCGCCGCGACTGGGGCTACGCCAAGGAATACGTCGAGATGATGTGGGTGATGCTCCAACAGGACCAGCCCGACGACTACGTGGTGGCGACGAACGAGACGCATACCGTGAAGGAATTTATCCAAGAAACGTTTGGATTGCTGAATCTCGATTGGGAGCAACACGTCAATTACGATGCCCGCTACGAGCGACCCGCCGAGGTGGAGTTGCTGATTGGCGATCCCGCGAAAGCCAAGCGCCAGCTCGGCTGGGAGCCGAAGGTGAAGTTCAAGGAACTCGTGAAAATCATGACCGCAGCGGATCTCGAACTCGCTAAACGCGAGGCGCAGATTGCGGCACTGCCGGCGCCGTCCTCCGCACCGTTGGCATGAAAATCTTCATCGCAGGTCACCACGGGATGGTCGGTGGCGCGCTCGTGCGCCGCTTCTCGCGCGAGGCGGGCACGACGCTCCTGCTCCGCACGCGCCGCGAACTCGACCTGACGTCGCAGGTCGCGGTGGAGGCATTTTACGCCGCGGAAAAACCCGACGTGGCCATTATCGCCGCGGCCAAGGTCGGCGGTATCCACGCGAACCACACTTATCCGGCGGAGTTCCTGTTTGAGAATCTCGCCATCGCTGCGAACACGATCCACGGCGCCTACAAACACGGGGTGAAGCGCCTGCTCTTCCTCGGCAGTTCGTGCATTTATCCGCAGCTCGCACCGCAACCGATGCCCGAGGATTGTTTGCTCTCCGGACCGCTGGAGCCGACCAACGAGGCCTACGCTATTGCCAAGATCACGGGTCTCAAGCTCGCCCAATCCTACCGGAAGCAGTTCGGCGTGATGTTCCACTCGGCGATGCCGACCAATCTCTACGGTCCCGGGGACAACTATCACCTGCAGAACTCTCACGTGCTGCCCGCGCTGATTCGTAAGTTTCACGAGGCGAAAACCGCCGGCCACGCTGAAGTCGTCGCGTGGGGTACAGGCACGCCGAAGCGCGAATTCCTCCACGTCGACGACCTCGCTGATGCGTGCGCGTTTCTGGTGGCGCTCGAAAATCCGCCGGACTGGATCAATGTCGGCACGGGCACGGATGTGACGATTCGCGAGCTCACGGCATGCGTCGCGGCCGTCACAGGTTTTTCCGGACAGATCGTCTGGGACGGCACGAAACCCGACGGCACTCCGCGCAAGCTGCTGGATGTTTCGCGCCTCTCGGGTCTCGGCTGGCAGGCCAAGATTGCGCTCCGCGAAGGCGTGGCGAAGACCTACGCGAGTTTTCTGGCGGAGACCGCCGCCGGCGCGCTGCGGTCTTAAAACGACGTGCGGTCAGCTCTGCGTCTTGAGCTGTTCGAGCAAGGTGAGAAAACGGGGATGGGCCTTGAGTGCCTCGAGATCTGGGTCCTGCGCCATCCAATGAAAGTCGCGATAGCCCAGGTCGATCGCGGAGCGGAGAGCGCGGAGGGCATCGGCTTTGCGTTTCGTGAGTGCGAGACTGCAGGCGAGATTGTAGTGGGCGGTGGCGTTCGCGGGTTGGAGCTTCACCAGCTTCCGGTCCATCTTCAGCCCGTCGGCGATCCGGCCGTGTTGGGTGTAAAGGCCCCCAAGGATTTCGACGACTTCGGTGTAGGCGGGGTCGCGGCCCAGCACCGACTCAAAAAAGCTGATTTCAAACGCGTGATCGTGGGTTCGTGCCTTGGCCATAGGTCGAGAAAAATTTACCGGAGTGTCCGCTTAGCCGCGTCGCGGGCACGTGCCACTTTGGCGGAAAATGTCGCAGTTTGCGCTGACCTGAAGGCGTTGCGAGGCGGGGGTCAGGCCCAGTTTCGATGAGACGGTGCTGCTATACCACTCCATGAACGGTGCGCTGATCTCGAAAATTTTCTCACAGTCGACGCAGACGACCTGCGCGACTTGCGTGGTGGCACCATCGCGATTGGGGCGGTAGAATTTCTCAC
>CAMATV010000472.1 GCA_945861235.1 Opitutus sp. GAS368 | reverse complement strand
GTCCGCCCCGTCAATAAACTCATCAAAGCCGCCACTCTGCTCGGCCCCGTCGTTTATCGCGAGACCGGCACGTCTCCCCTCCGCCGTGGCGACGCGAACCGCGCCCCCGTCGTCGCGTTCAAGGGCTACACGCTCCGCCCCGCGTCCGTAGAACTCCGCTACACCGTCGACGGCGCACCCGTCGCCGAAACCATTTCCGCGCTGCCCAACGCCGCCGGTCTGCGCCGCACGTTTCGCTTCGACCGCGCCGGTGCCGATGCCCCGTGGTCCTACGTCGTCGAAGGGCGTCCCGCGCTCACCCTCACCAAAGACGCCACCGGCAACCTCATCCTCGACGTGCCCTTTGCCGCCGCCAAACCATGAAGCCTTTTTTCCGTTCCTTATTGCTCATCGCACCGCTCGCGCTCGCCGCCCCCTGCGCGCACGCCGGTTACCGCATTGAGAACATCCCGCGCCCCGCCGAGCTGCGCGGGGGTATCGTGGGCGTCGCGTTTTCGCCGACGGGCACGCTCGTGGTCACGACGCGTTACGGTGAAGTTTGGATGCGCTCCACCACCGGCGCCTGGCGCTGCTTCGCCCGCGGCCTCAACGAGCCCCTCGGGCTCGTCGTCGAGTCCGACCAGGTCGTTTATATTGCCCATCGTCCCGAACTCCTCAAAGCCACCGACACCGATGGAGACGGCCGCGCCGACACCTTCGACGCCCTCGGCGGCCAGTGGGGTATCTCGCACAACTACCACGAGTTTTTCTTCGGCCTCCGCCGCGACTCCGCAGGCAATTTTCTCGGCGTCATTTCCAACAGCTCGAGCGGTGACAAACTTCCGATCACCCCCGGCGAAGTGCGCGGCAGGCTCGATCCCTCGGCCGTCCTCGAAACGACCGGCCAATACTCGAGTCTGCCGTGGCGCGGCTGGGCGGTTAAGATTGCCCCCGACGGAAAACTCACGCCCCTCGCGAGCGGTTTCCGCCAGCCCAACGGAGTCGGCCTGAGCCCCGACGGCGACTTCTTCGTCAATGAGAACCAAGGTGACTACAAGCCCTCGTGCGGACTTCTGCACGTGGCCCAAGGCGATTTTCACGGGCACGTCGCGAGCCTGAAATGGGAGCCGGGCTTCGACGCCAAGACCTTCACGACCGAGCAGGCGTGGAAACGTTATAAGTCCCCCGCCGTCGTCTTCCCTCACGGCCCGATGGGCGTCTCCGGCGGCGAGATCCTCTGGGACACTACGGGCGGAAAATTCGGACCTTTCGCCGGCCAAGTGTTCGCCGGCGACTACACCAAGATCGTCATTCGTGCGGCCCTCGAGAAAGTCGCGGGCGAGTGGCAAGGCGTGTGTTTCCCGTTTCTCGGCCGCAATGAGACGGCCGCCTACACCTCCGGTGAAAAACTCCTCGCCGGCATCACCCGCAGCACCTTCGCGCCCGACGGCAGCCTCTACCTCGGCGCGGCCGGCGGCTGGGGCGCGGGCGCCAATGGCCTGCAACGCGTCGTCTGGGATCGCGAGGTCTCGCCCGAAATCCGCGATGTGAAGCTCACCGATCGCGGCTTCCGTCTCACGTTCACGCGTCCGATGAGCGCGGCTACCCTCGCCGCCGCCGCGAATTTTGAGGTCAATCGCTTCCGCTATTACTACCAATACAAATACGGCTCCCCGTGGGTCGACGAGGCCCGCGTCGCCGTCACCGCAGTCCGCCCCAGTGCCGACGGTCTCTCCGCCGAACTCGCGCTCGCCGAACTGAAACCCGGCTTCGTCTACGAGCTCTCCGTAGCCGCCCTGCGCACCACCGACAATCAACCGCTGGCCAACCCGCTCGGCTACTACACCGCCAACCGGCTCCTCAACGGCGAGCGCACCGTCGGCGGCACCACTCGCCTCCCGCGCCCGGGCGAAAACGCCGGCGATGCTAAAGCCGCCGCCGCCGTCGCCACCACCTCACCTGCCGAGCTCGTTGCCACCGGCGAAAAAATCTACCGCCTCTACTGCGTGCCCTGCCACCAACCCGACGGCCGCGGCATCGCCGGCGGCGCCGCCAATTTCCGCGACGACAAAACCCGCCTCGCGAAGTCCGACGCTGAACTGATCACGATCATCACCGAAGGCGTGGAGCTGAAAGGGATGCCCCCGTTCGGCGCGATGACCACCGCCGGCCAACGCAAGGCCGTGCTCGCCTACATCCGCGCAACGTTCGGCGAGAAGTAGCCGCGCGCCGTTGTCGCCGCCGTTGTAGAACCGGGCGGTGACCGGTTGTCCCCGGCTGAAGCGGCGCCCGGCCAGCGGCCGGGCCTACAAACACACCCCAGCTGGCGGTTACTCTTTCTTGCGCGAACGTCCGCCACCACCGCCGCCACCGCTGCTGCGGCGCGCCGGTTTCTTCTGGTCGCCGTCGTCCGCTGCGGCCGCGAACTTTGAAGCCTTGGCGTTGACCCACAGTTCGTCTTTCGCGTTCTTGTTCAGCCAGAAAATTTCACCGGCGTGTTCGACGAAGACCGGTTTCTCCTTGGCCTTAGCGGGCACTTGGAGCCCGGCGCTGAGGAGCGCAGCCGTGAGCTCGGCGGACGACTTGCTCAGTTCGTCGGCTAAGCGGTCGAGCTTGCCGGCGAACCCACCGGTGCGGGTCTCTTTCAAGAGCAGACGCACGGCGGCCAAAACGTTGCCCGAAACAGGAGCAGCGCCGGCGTCGGCTGCCGGAGCAGGCGTCACCATCGCCGACGGAAGGGGCGTTGCCGGTTCCGCTGCGGTCGCCGCGACGGGACTTGACGCCGTCTCGGCAGGAGCCGGGGCGGCCGAGTCCGCTGCCGGCACTGCTGCGGTGGTGGGCTGGTCGGCCGGAGCGAGGACTTCACCGGGCTCCTTATCGCGACCGTTGATCCACACGCCGCCGCGCGAATCCTGGTTCACCCACCACACTTCTTCGCCGAACATCACGAAACTAGGTTTGTCGTTCGGGTTGGCCGGCAGAATGAGCCCGATCGCGGCGAAGGCGGCGATGAGTTCCGGCTCAGTCCGGCGCAGCGCGCGGGCCAAAAAGGAGGTGCTGCCGGAGCCGCCGGGGCCGCGGCGATTGCGGCGCATCTGGGGACGGATTTTGTTCAACAACTCGACGCTCGCGGGTAGCGGCGCAGCGGCCACCGCAGCTACTGCGGCGGCGGGTGCCGATGCCACCGCGCCGGTGGATTCAGCCAGTGCCGGCGCCAGGGCGGCGCTTGGAGCAGCCTCAGTCGAAGCGGCGGTGGGTGCCACTTCTGCTGCCGCAGCTTCGCGGCGCGCGCGGGTCTCAAAATGGGGCCGAGCGGGCGGTTGCTCGGCGACGAGCGGGGCCGATGGCTCGGGCTTGGGCTCTTCGGCCGGTTGCTCGATAC
>CAMATV010000471.1 GCA_945861235.1 Opitutus sp. GAS368 | reverse complement strand
TCCTCAGGCGGAAAATAAGTGCCACCGAAAAATGGTTTGAGCTCCGGCGTGAGCCACGCACTGAGCGGCCAACCACCATGGCCGGTGAGCGCCTGCACGTAGGCCATGTAAACCTTGTCCACGTCGGGCCGCTCCTCGCGGTCCACTTTAATCGCGACGAAGTACTCGTTCAAAATCGCCGCCACCGCCTCATTCTCAAACGACTCGTGCGCCATCACGTGACACCAGTGACACGTCGAATAACCGATGCTCAGAAAAATCGGCTTTCCCTCCGCCCGCGCCCGCGCAAACGCCGCTTCGCCCCACGGCAGCCACGCCACCGGATTCTCCGCATGCTGGAGCAGATAGGGCGATTTTTCCGAGTGGAGCGCATTGGCCATCCGGCGATCACCGCAGGCCCATGCGCCAGCGCAAGCCCACAGGTATCCCACGGTGGCCCGTCCGCTCGCGGACGCTCGGCGCGCCTGCGAGCCGGCGGCCGCCCTTGAAGGGTCAAACGCTCCGGTGATGCTGGTCGTCACAGTTGCCCGCGGATTTCGCAGTCGGCACGATCGTTCCGGAAAATCTTCGTGCCCTTCCTCCAAGTTGAGCCCCCGACTGCGTAGCTTGATCCGGTGGGCAGGAAGATGATTGAGGCAGGAAAATTTCCTAAACTCCCGGCGACGCGGTCTACTCCGGAGGTAGGCCTGCCTTGATCCGCAATATCCTCAGCATCCGCGGTCAAAATGTTTTTGTTCGTCGTAACGGTTGCGGCTCCGCCACGCCTAAGAATTACCGGGGAATCGTCGTAATCCGCCGTCCCTTAATTCCCCAGCACCCAATTGAAGATCAACGGCGCCACGATCGTCGCGTCGCTCTCAACGATAAATTTCGGCGTCGAGCCCGCGAGCTTGCCCCACGTGATCTTCTCGTTCGGCACCGCGCCTGAGTAACTGCCGTAGCTCGTCGTCGAGTCGCTGATCTGCGCGAAATAACCCCACAACGGCACGCCCGTACGGCCGAGATCCTGATGCAACATCGGCACGACGCAGATGGGGAAATCGCCCGCGATGCCACCGCCGATCTGGAAAAACCCGATCGAGCCCTCGCCGTTCTTCAGCTTCTTCGCGGTCTTCGTATACCACTCCGCCAGCCACGTCATGTATTCGATTCCCGTGCGCACCGTGTGGACGTGCTTGATTTCACCTGTCACACAGCGGCCCGCATACATATTGCCCAACGTCGCATCCTCCCAGCCCGGGACGATAATCGGCAGGTCCTTCTCACACGCGGCCAGCATCCACGAATTCTTCGGATCGATCTGGTAGCTCTTCTGCAGTTTTCCACTGCGCAGAATCTTGTACATGAACTCATGCGGGAAATACCGCTCACCCGCTTGGTCCGCTTTCGTCCACTCGTCCGCGACCACCGCCTCGATCCGGCGCATCGCTTCCATCTCCGGGATACACGTGTCCGTCACGCGATTCATGTGCCGCTTCACCAACTCCACTTCATCCTCCGCGGTCAGGTGCCGGTAGTGCGGCACGCGCTCATAATAATCGTGGGCGACGAGATTGAAAATATCCTCCTCCAAATTCGCCCCCGTGCACACGATCGCATGGACCTTGTCCTCCCGAATCATCTCGGCGAGCGAGATCCCGAGCTCCGCCGTGGACATCGCGCCTGCGAGCGTGACCAGCATTTTGCCCCCAGCTTCGAGGTGCGCCTCGTAACCCTTCGCGGTATCGACGAGCGCCGCGGCATTAAAATGCCGGTAGTGATGGGCAATAAATTTCGAGATCGGCCCTTTTTTCGCGGCGAGCGCAGCGTTGACGGCTTCGGGTTTTACTCTGGCTTTCTTGGCTTTCATGGAGGTGCACAGAATTGCGCCGCGCTGTGACGCTGGGCGACAAAAAACCGTCGCACCCCGCGAATCCGTGCGCTCTCGTCCTTACCGCTCCCTCCCTTAAACTTAAATCTCCTCTTCCGTCTTCAACTGGCGCCGCTGCGGCGCCCACCATGCTCGCCTCGTTTCTCGCCGCCTTTTTCTTCGCCCTCAACGCCACCTGCGCGAGCAAGAGCGTGCGCGCCAACGGCTCCATGCGCGCCAACGTCGGCCGCCTCCTCGTCGCCGCCGCCTTCCTCGGCCTCTTCGCCCATACCCTCGGCCACGGTTTCGGCAGCGCTAGTGTCGGCTGGTTTTTTCTCAGCGGCGTCATCGGCATGGGCCTCGGCGACCTCGGCGTGTATGCCGCCCTCCCGCTGCTCGGCTCCCGTCTCACGGTCTTGATGACGCAATGCTTGGCCGCGCCCCTCGCCGCCCTCGGCGAGTGGCTCTGGCTCGGCACCCGCCTCACCGCGACGCAGATCCTCTGGGGCCTGGTCATTCTGATCGGCGTCGTCGTCGCCCTGCTGCCCAACAAATCGAGCCCGCCCCGCGTAACCGTGCGCCCCATCGGCTTCCTCTTCGGCCTCGTCGCCGCGTGCGGTCAAGGTTTCGGCGCTCTCGTCAGCCGCAAGGGAGTCAATGTCGCCGAGGCCGCCGGCGAAGCCGCGCACAACGCCACCTTCGGCATCAACGCCGCCTACCACCGGATTTTCGCCGGCCTCATCTTCACGGCGTTGTGGTTCCTCATTCTCCACCTCCTGCGCCGCCCCACCGCCACCGACGCCTCCCTCGCCGCCCCCACCGAAAAGTGTCACGTTCTACCGGACACTTCATCCCCGCCCACCTCTGCCCGCGGTCTCTGGCTCATTTTAGCCGCCGGTCTCGCCGGCCCGGTCGCCGGGGTGAGTTGCTACCAATGGGCCCTCGCCACGTCGCCCAGCGGCATCGTGCTCCCCATCGCCGCCACCACTCCCCTGTTCGCCATCCCCATCGCCTACTGGCTCGAGGGCGACCGCCCGACCCGCCGCGCCCTCGTGGGCAGCGTCATCGCCGTCGCGGGTTGCATCGCTTTGACCCTCGCCCGCTAATTTTCGGCCACGGACCGGCAGCTTCCCAGCCGCCGTGCTAGGGAGCCCCCTCGTTTCCCCAGGGCGGCGTCAAAGTCGGTGGCGCGCCCAGTAATCGTTCTCTTTCCTCTTTCTCTTAATCTTTCTCTCCGGCCGACAATCCTCTCCGAGCCGGAGCCCTGACGAGCGAGAAAGATAAAGAAAAAGAGGAAAGATTGTCGGAACGACTTTGAGACTGCCCCCTCATTTTCCACCGCTGCAAGCGCACCATTGACGCCACGCCCCGGCTTGGTGTTTATTATCGGGTTCCGATGCTTACCATCGCCGATGTTTCCAAGTCCTATGGCACCCGAGAACTCTTCTCGGAGGTCTCCCTGTTCATTGCCCGCACCGATCGCCTCGGGCTGATCGGCCCGAACGGCGCGGGTAAATCCACGCTGTTCGGCCTCA
>CAMATV010000470.1 GCA_945861235.1 Opitutus sp. GAS368 | reverse complement strand
AACGGCGACAAAGCGCGTAAGACGACGCTGGTGAATTTTGGGTTCCGGCTGCCCTCGGCGTTGGACAACCGGCCGCAGAGTTTTGCGGAGTTTGAGCAAGTGACGGGGCAGACGCTCTACGTCTCGGCGACCCCGGCGGAGTTTGAACTTAAGAAATCGGCGGTCATCGCCGAACAACTCATCCGGCCCACAGGGCTGATCGATCCGGAGATCGTGCTGCGGCCGACGAAAAATCAGGTCGAGCATCTCATCGGTGAGATCAAAGCGGCCACGGCGGTGGGGCAGCGCGTGCTCGTGACGACGTTGACGAAACGCTTGTCGGAGGACCTGACGAGTTATTTGCGAGAGGCGAAGATCCGGGTGGAATATCTGCACTCGGACATCGATGCGATCGAGCGGGTCGAGATTCTGCGCAATTTGCGGCTGGGGAATTTTGATGTGCTCGTCGGAATCAATCTTCTGCGCGAAGGGCTCGATCTGCCTGAGGTGGCACTGGTGGCGATCCTCGATGCGGACAAGGAAGGTTTTCTCCGGAGCGAAACGAGCCTCATCCAGACGGCGGGCCGGGCGGCGCGGCACATCGAAGGGCGGGTGATTTTCTACGCAGACAAAGAGACCGATTCGATCAAGCGCACGATGGCGACCGTGAAGTATCGTCGGGAAAAACAGATCGCCTACAACACGGAGCACGGCATTACGCCGCGGAGCGTGACGCGCACGGCGCAGACCAGCCTGCGCGTTTACGATGGCTCGGGCGTGCGGCCGGAGGACGAGCCGATGGTGGCGGAAAGCGCGGATGATGTGGCGGCAGTCATTGCGGAGTTGGAAGTGGACATGCAGGAGGCTGCGGGACGGTTGGAGTTTGAACGCGCGGCCCTGCTGAGGGATCAGGTGAATGCGCTGAAGAGCGGGGATTATCGGAAGGTGGCGCAGGCATCGTCCAAAGAATATCCGAAGTCGAGGGCGGGGGTGGGTAGTGGCAAAAAATCGCGGCGCTGAGGGCGGGGCGGTTTCACCCCGCGAGACAGGTCGGCACCCACGTCGGCAAATCGGAATTTGCTCACGGCCGAATGCTTCCGTGCAGCGTGGGTGGAACGTGTCGGGCGTGATGCGGGTGCTTGCTTTCGGAATAGGGTATGTTGACCGTTCCGTTTCCGCGATGGCCGAAATCATGACATGCTGATTTCTTTACAAGAAGCTGCCGGTTTCATGAGCACCTATCATGGGGTGTTCGATGAGCTGTGGCGTCGACGAGATGAGCCGTTGTCGGAAGCCGACCTACTGGCAGTAATCTCAGCCGCGCAGCCGGACTCTACGGCCGGCTACCTCCTCGACCAAAGTAAGAAGCTGAGATTTGTAGTCGAGACCGACGCTCAGGCGGGATCTTGGGAATTGGCGGCACCGTTTGCCCGATGGGTCGAGTATTTGCAGTCATTGGCGCGACCGGTGTCGCGGCAGGCCTTATCGGCTCGGATTCACGAATGACTTTTGAGGGCCGGGTGGCGCTCGTGGAAAATCTGGAGTGCTTTCTGAGGATGGAGGCCATCATTCCGGATGTGCCACTGGTGATCAACTCGGCGGGGCGTATTTCAGATCGACTGATTGCTTGTCTGGCGAGATCGCATTTCGAGGCTCCGCCCCTGTTGCACTTGCCCGATTACGACCCGGTTGGACTGGGCGACTACCTTCGCTTGCGTGATGCGTTGGCAGGGCGTGTCAGTTTGTTCGTGCCGTCAGATTTGGAAGAGCGCTTTGCGGTATTTGGCAATCGGAAGCTCATCGCCGAAAAGCCCCGCAATCGCGCGCTACTCGAGCAACTCGTCGGGAGCGCTTGGCCGTGTGAGCAGTCGCGGCGAGTTTTCGAACTCATCAAGGAAACTGGGAGTGGTTTGGAACAGGAGTGTCTGTTGTTGAAGCTCAGAATGGCGTGATGTTCGGCGGCGGTGGCTACGGTGCCGCGACGAATTCCCCCAGGGTGGCGACCGTCCGCTTGACGCAGCGGACTAAGCGGACTAACTTCAGGCCATGAAATCCGTCAACGTCCACGAGGCCAAGACCCAGTTCTCCGGCCTGCTCGCGGAGATCGAGGCCACGCGCACGAGTTTCGTGATCTGCCGGAACGGCGAGCCGGTGGCCGACCTCGTGCCGCATCGGAAGATTGTTTCGATGGCGCCCGACCCCAAGCTCGGGGCGTTCAAAATCGGCTACGATCCGACCGAGGAACTCGGCGAAGGCGAGTGGCCGAGCGAAGCGCGATGATCCTCGATACCTGCGCGCTGCTGTTTCTCGCCAATGGCGACCGGAGACTCACGATAGCCACTCGCGCGCGACTGGGCACCTTGCCGGTTCGCTGGTTCTGCGCCATCAGCACCTTCGAAATCGCGCTCAAACAGGCCGATGGAAAATTGCCACTGCCGTCTTCCGCCCAGACGTGGATGGAGGATGTAGTGGAGCGCTATGCCTTGACCGAGGTGGTGGTCGATTCGGCGTTGTGCGCCGCCGCCGTCGCCCTGCCGATGCATCATCGCGACCCGTGCGACCGCTTCATCATTGCGGCGGCGCTGCGCCTTGCCGTGCCAGTCGTGACCATCGATCAAAAGTTTACCGCTTATGGTGTGACGGTCGTGGCCTGAGTGAGGCGACGGGCACCGATCCGACGGCGCGAGACGACCGACTCTGTCCGCTCATCATGAAGAGCACGGCGTTGCGCCGATCCATCTGAAGTGGTATCAGCTGAATCGCCGCGGGCAACGAGTCGGGATCGCGATGACAAACCCCATGAGTTCGGCATTTTCTGGACGAGAGCGGATTGCAGCGGGCGAACGAGTGACTCCGGGCGCGATTGATTTCTAACGCGGGAGGCCAATTCCCGGTCGACTGAGCGGCGAGCGGGCGACTCGGGCTACGAGTCGCGGAATCAGTTGCCGCCCTTGGGCGCCGGCGCGCCGGCACCGCGAATTGCCTGCGTGGCTTGGCCGGCATTAATCGTGCCGGTTGGGGAAATGTTTTGCGCCGATTGCCCCTTGAGCACTTTGAGGGGGACGTTGGAATCGAGGGGCGTGACCCACTCGTATTCTCGCTGGTCGGCCTGGACGTCTTTCGTCGGGGGCGTCGCGCAGTCGGCGAGGCCGACGGGGCAGAGGGAGAGGAGCGAGAGGACGGTGAGTTTGCGGTGGTGGATGGTGAGAGTGGGCGGATCGATGCGGACAAGGGCGGATTACCCGTGGGTTTTTTGCCGGGAGGCTTTGAGGACCCCGATGTGGGTGAGGTTGCGGTAACGCTCGGCGAAATCGAGTCCGTAGCCGACGACGAATTTGTCGGGAATTTCGAAACCGACGAAATCGGCCTCGAAGGGGACCTGGCGGCGGCCTTTTTTGTCGAGCAATACACAAACCCGGAGACTGGCGGGACG
>CAMATV010000469.1 GCA_945861235.1 Opitutus sp. GAS368 | reverse complement strand
AGCTTCGGAAGATGAGTCCCGGCGCGGGGAATGCCGCTGCAGGTCGCGTCGAGATTCAGCAGATGCCACATGCGCTCGACGGCTTGGGCGAGGGCGGACACATCGCCGCGCGCATCGTGGCGGCGACCTTGGAACGTCGTGACCTGCGTGCGGGCGAGGACGGCGTCGAGTCCGTGGCTGGTTCCACGCGTCGTGCCGAAGAGCCGTTTCGAGAAGTTGATCGAATCAATCAATGCGACCGGCCGGGAGTTGAGTCGCTTCTGTTCGCAGGCCGCGGTCAGAAACTTCGCGTCGAACCGGTGGCCGTTGTGCGCGATCAACACGGACTCGCCGACGAAGTCCGAAAACGCCGCCAGGGCTGCGGCGACCGGTGGCGAGTTGGCGACATCGCGATTGGAGATGCCGGTGAGTCCGGTGATGAAGCTCGGGATGGTCGCTTCCGGTCGGACAAACGTCGCGAACACTTCCGCGGTGACGACTCCTCCGGGCCCGAGGCGTGCGGCGGCGATCTGGATGATCTTGTCGAAACGCGACGAGAGTCCGGTCGTTTCCAAATCGAACACGACAAAATCACAATTCCCGGTACGGGAAAGACGAACACAGGGTTTTCGGCAAAGAGGTTTTTCGTTCTTGCCCGATTCAGTAGAGTTTCGTGACGGCGACGGCCGCGGTTTTCACACGTTGGCGCAGCTCCGCGGGACCTACGACTTCGGCCTGATCGGCCCAGCCCATAATCCAGCGTTGAATCTCGTCGAGGCTGTTGAGGTGCAGTCGCAGTTCCAGTCGACCATCGGCCAGCTCGCGGGCCTCCTGGGTCTCGTGCCAAAACCGCTCGCGGATCTGCGCCGCCGCAGTGGCCGTGAAGCGAACGACCACCCGGTGATCGCCGGTGCCGACAAAAGCCCCGAAGGATTTTGCGTAATACGTTTCCGGTGAAAAATCGCTCGGCTTGATGAACTTCTTGGAGCCAAGCGTGACTTTCTGGATACGGCTCACCGCAAAGGTCCGGAGGGCGTCGCGCTCCGCGTCGTGGCCTACGAGATACCAAGCGTTTTCGCGGTTCGCGAGGTGGTAGGGCTGCATGCGGCGCGTCTCGGCCGTGGTGCTTCGCGGTTTCAGGTAAGTGAACTCGATCTCCCGGGATTTCAGCACCGCATGGCTGATCCGCTCAAAAATCTGCAAGTCGGCTTTGCTCGGCCCGAATTGATGGAACGATACGTTGGCGAGGCTGCCCGCCGGTGAGAAACTCACTTGGTCCCGCAACCCGGCGGAGAGCTTTTCGAAGGCGTGCGCGAGTTGGTCGTGGAACGGTGTGCCCCGGTATTGATCGAGGGCCTTCTGCGCCACGAGCAGCGCGAGCAGTTCGCCCTCGCTCACTTGCACAGTCGGAAAGCTTTTGACCGGGTGCGCATAACGCCACGCGTAGATTTGGGCGTCGTATTCGACCGGCAGACCCAGTTGGTCCCGCATGAAGTCGAGGTCGCGGGCGATGGTCTTGGTCTAGACTTCGAGGAGGTCGGCCAGCTTGGTGCAGTTGGTGAGCCGCGCGTCCTGAAATTCCTCATGGATGCGGATCATGCGGGCCAGCGGCGGACGTGAGCGAGGAGGCTGCGTGGGCTTGGCCATGGGACAGGGAGTGTCCAAGGGCTGGATTAGGATGCAAACGGAGATTTCCTCCCGGCGAAACGTTAAGTCGCTGGATGCAGCGATCCGATACGACCGGCGGCGGTGCGTCGGCAGCGCCCTATTGTGGCGAGGGATTACGCCTGGACGGTGAGCCGGGCCATAATCACCTTGCGCAGTTGAGCACCGGTCACGCGCGGCCATTTCAGTTTTCGTAGCCAGAAATTGGTTTTCTCCACGTCAAAGGCTTCGGCGTCGAGTGGACGGCCCAGCCACTCCTTCATGCTTTTGTGCTCCGGGTGTTTCCGGTTCTCGAGGATCTTGAGCAGATCGTCGTAGCCCGGAGTGCCGCCGCAATCCTCTGGCGGGCAGGCGCGGCCACCCTCGAGGCAGCGCGCGGACGAGGACTCCGCGGTATTCGGCAAGATTTTCTCCACCGTAATCTCGTGCTCCCAAGAATCGCCGAAGTCGTATTCGTAGCGGAATGCGTCCTGCTCCCGCGGAGCGATTTGCCGGAGAGTAAACGTGCGCTCTTCCAGGATTGGTAGGTCGTCCTCAAACTCAGCAGAGTGATGGCGCGTGTCCGAGTAGTAGTCCTCGCCCACCTTGAATTGGTGCAGATGGCTGTTGGTCCAGCCCATCGCGACTTGCAGGACGGCATGCAGCCAGTCGAGTTTGGCGTCCGCGGGCACGTGTAGTCGCCGCCAAATGGGCGTCGCGCTGCCGCGTAGGACGACCTTCAACTGGTAGATCGGGGCGTTGGCTTTCCCGGCCGCGGTTTCAGAGATGGAAATCATGCGATTGAAAGAGACTCATCTGGGCCATCACGTGAAGCCCGATTTTCGATTCTGCGCATTGGGCAACGCAGCGGACTTCGGCGTGCTTCCAATCGTCGACGCGCACCGAGGTGTTGGCCTAAAGCTGCGTCCAGCGGAGGTGAAGAGTCGCCTATGGGCCTTGGCTCGCCAGCGGTAACTCATCGGGCGCGGGGCCGAGTTCGAGGCTTTGCTGTGGTTCGGAGCGTTGGGCGGCGAGCTTGTTCCAACTCGCCTCCAGGTCCTGTCGCAACCATGCGCGCAGGGTCTTCGCCGCGGGACTGCCGATGGGGAGTTTGCCAATATTTTCCAGCGTCGCGAGGAACGCGACGGTGAGGGCCGCGAGAGGCACGCTCAGCGTCGTGACTTTTTGCAGCAGGAAGCGCGGCTCGGTGGCCACGAGTTTGGCGACGATGCCTTGGCCTTCGCCATACACGATGAGGTGCAGGTCGGTGGACGCGCCGGTCAGCTCACAGCGGGGCAGGTGCGTGGCGGAGTCGTCTTCGAAGATCACCTGTTGGCCTGCCGCATCGGCGGTGCGTGGTGAATGCGCGTCGCCCGTGCGGATGAGTGCAGCCAGCACGCGCCCCGGCACGGTGCGGCCATGGCGCACGCCCGTCTCCCGGAGGCGCTTGGCGGCAGCGGTCGACAGCGTGTAGGTGATGACGCGGTCGCGGTCCTTGGCGAGGATCTGCGGCGGCTTGCCGGTGGTGCTTTGGAAAAGAGGCATGGTGGCGAGGGGTTAGCGAGGACGTAGGACTGTGTCGGATACGGCATCAACCGTGGTCGTTGTCTGATTGCCAACTGTGATGAAGTTCCCAAATCCGGTGATAGTCGTGCCCGCGGTGCTTCTGGTCCGGCCGCGCGGCGACGCCGGCTTTGAAGTTGCGGTAGTCGATGCCCAGGTGAGCGGGTGACAATGCGCTCGCGCTCGCTCGGCGTGACAATGATCCGCCAGCGGTAGTCGGCGTTGAGCGT
>CAMATV010000468.1 GCA_945861235.1 Opitutus sp. GAS368 | reverse complement strand
GGGATCGCATCGACGACCTCATATTTGTAGGCCCACCAGTCGCTGAAGCACGAACCGCCCGCACCCAGTTTGGCAATTTCATCGGCCACTTTGTAGCCCTCCAGGATGTGTTGAAACGTCGCGACCGTGATTTTTTCCCGCTGCGCCAGCCGGATAAACATCAGCACTTCGTCCTGCCGGTAAGAGTGAATGTGGATCACCCGTTCGCCCTTCAGTATTTCCACCGCAGCCTCGAGCCGCAAATTGCGACGCGGCGGCAGCGGCGACTTGCCGGCCTGCCAATCTGTCCATTCGCGTTCGTAGTCACGCGCCTGCGCAAACGTATCCGCCATGACCTGCTCCACACCCATGCGGGTCTGCGGGTAACGCGCGGGACCAGTGAGCGGTGCTTGAAAATTCGAGCGTTTCACGTTCTCACCGAGCGCGAACTTCACTCCGGGTTTCGCCCCCGCGAACTTCAGGTCCTCGGGCATTCCGCCCCACCGCAGCTTAATCACCTGATTCTGTCCGCCCATCGGATTGGCCGATCCGTGCAGCACATTCGCCGTCGTGAGGCCGCCCGCCAATTGCCGGTAAATACTGATGTCCGTCGCGTCGATCACATCGCCGACTCGCACCTCTACGGTCACGGCGCTCGTGCCTTCGTTCACTCCCCGCGAGATCGCCGTGTGCGAATGACAATCGATGAGCCCGGCGGTCACGTGTTTGCCCGTCGCATCGATCACGGTCGCTCCCGCTGGCGCGACGAGGCCTTGGCCCACTTTTTCAATTTTTCCCGACCGCACGAGCACGTCGCCACCCACGATCCGCCCCTGCGGCCCACTCGTCCACAGCGTCGCGTTCTTGATCAAGACCCAGGCGGGTTGCACCGGCAGTCCCTTCAGTCCGTAGGCTCCGGCAGGATACGCATCGGCCGTCGCAGAGAACTTCTCGGCGGGCTTCGTCTCGTCCGGCTTTTTAGCCGCGGATTTCTGGTCGTCGGTTTTTGGCGCCGTCGCACTTGCGGCCACCACCCGCGTCGCACTCCACCGCATCGTCGCCCCGTCCGGCAACAGGCCCGTCCCCGCCAGCGTGCTATCATTGAGAGCACCCGACAGCCGCACCGTTCCCTGCGCCTCCTTGCCTTGAAACACCTCCGCCGGTGCCAGCACGGTCACGTGGTTCCGCACCTGGGTGAGCGTGACATCTTTATCACCAAACCGCGCGCGCGGTCGCCCGCCACCGCCGGTCGTCGCACCGACGCGACTCTCAATTTTCAACTCACGCGGCGCGCCCGTCGGAGCGCCGGTCCACGTCAGGGTCCACGTGCCTCTCACGTCCACCTTGCGCGCAGCCTCTAACTCGAAATGGTCTCCGTCCACCCACATGTCGGTAATTTCCGCGGTGCTGTCGGCGGCGAAAAGATCCCCGGTTGCAATCACCACGTGTCCCAGTTTCCCCACGGTCAACGTGCCGACAATATCATCCACGCCCAACATTTTTGCTGGTGCGGTGGTCACTGCCGCCAACGCGTCGGCGGGCGCCAGACCCCGCTTCACGGCCAAGCGCACCCCCGCCCAAAACTGTGAGTCAGGCTGCTTCAGACCGGAAGTCGTGAAAGCGATGGGCACTCCCCGCGCCGTGAGTTTCGCCGCATTGGCCGGTGCCAGTTCCCAATGCTGCAGGGTCGAGAGCAACACATCCACGGCTTTCTCGGGCGTCTCGATTTCCGGCACGGTCGGAAAATTCAACGGCACGATCACGGGCGTCTTCGCCACCGCCAGCGCTCCGACGACGCGGTATTCAGTGCCCCGCCCGCGCAAAATCAGCTTCAACTTAAATTCGTCGGCGATTTTCTGGGCGCGCAAGAGGTCGAGTTCATCCTGCGCTTCGATCACCACCGGCTCCGTTCCGTTCGCCGCCGCCGCCAGCGCCTCCAAAGACGCATTCGCCTCGGGCCGAGCGGTGCCCGACGATTTCAGCTTCCCATAGGCCTCGTTCGCCGCGCGGTGCCACTGAGCATCGAGGAACGTCTGCCGGATCAAAGCGATCCCTCCCATCAACGAGCCCGGATACCCGCTCTCGCGCCCCCCTCCCAATTCGAAGGCCACGTGCTGCGCCAAGTGCGACCGCACCAGCGCCGCTCCCGGCGGCCGTCCACTCAAACTCACCAGCGCACTCTCACCACGAAACACGCCGCGACCAGGCACCACCGCCGCCGTCGCAAAACCGAGTTCCCTCAGCGCCGTCGCTCCTTTGTCGTCGGCCACGAGCACCTTCGCCACGTCGCGCTCCGGTGTGACCCGCGCATTCCATGATCGGGCCGCTGCGGCCGGCGCGAGCGTTTCAGTCGGTGCCACCGCGACCCGTGCACCGCGTCCACCACCTTCCCCGGCCGCCAAGGGCGCGGGTGTCTTGAGCGCCGCAGGTAAATGCACTTCGGCGAGCGGCTCAATCAACCCCGCATAAATCGTCTTGCCCTCCACGTTCCACCGCCGCGCATCAGCCGGGACTTTCACGTCCACCTCGGCGCCGACGGCGGCAATGACGCCGTCGCGCAGCACAAGCGTTCCCCGCTCAATCACCACCCCGGGCGCCGTCACAATCCGCGCACCCGTAATCGCATGGACCCGGGGACTTGCGTCCCGCAGACCCTCGACGGGCGTCGAGCCCACTTGCGCTCGCAACGTGGTCAACGTCGCAACCGCCAAGATATTCCTCATGACAAGGAGTGCCCGTAACGGACCGGCACGACGTGAAACTAACCGCATCCAAACGGAATTATGGGGCATGAAAAAAGCCGCGCGTGGACGCGACCCGCCGAGCCAACGCAGCCCGTATGACACTGGCAATCCCTTTTCGCCCAGAGCACTCTACATCGCCGAAAACGACCGAAATATTTCTGTCACCTTTCAAAAATCACCGCGTCTATCCGCACCGCATGCCTTGCTTTTCCTGTCCTTAGACGGAAACGTTTGTGGCGCGCCATTTTCCTCCCTCCAACTCTCCCGCGCTTCCCCCTTCATCGTCTCCCTTACTCTCATGGCTAAATCGAAAAGTTCCGGCGGTCTTATCTTCCTCACCCTGCTCATCGCCGGCGGCGGCTACGGTGCGTGGTATTATTTCGGCGCAAAATCTGAGAAAGCCCCGGAGTTCCAGACCACCAAAGTCACTCGGGGCGATATCACCCAGACCGTGACTGCGACCGGCGACCTCCAACCCGTCGTCACCGTCGACATCGGTGCCCAAGTTTCCGGTCAGATCAAAGAGGTTTTCGTCGACTTTAATTCCAAGGTAAAAGCCGGCGACATCCTCGCCCGCATCGACGAAGCCACGCCCACCCAGCGCCTCAAACAGTCCGAAGCCGATCTCGAGTCCACCAAGGCCAGCAATCGCCTCCTGCAGCTCGGAGCCGAGCGCACGCGCGAACTCTCCGG
>CAMATV010000467.1 GCA_945861235.1 Opitutus sp. GAS368 | reverse complement strand
AAGTGGTGTGCGTGTGTCCGGAAGGCCAAATCTCGCGCACGGGACAGCTGATGAAGATTCAGCGCGGTTTCGAGGTGATGGCGCGGCAGGCGAATGTCCCGGTGGTCGCGGCTGCCATCGACGGTTTGTGGGGCTCGGTGTTTTCGTTTGCAGGCAATAAATACCTCTGGAAATCGCCGCGGCTGCTGCCGACGCCTGCGTTTATCGCCTTCGGCCGAGCCACGCCTCCGGAGGACGTGAGCCCGAGTTGGGCGCGGCGGGAACTGCTGGATCTGGGGCGCATCGCGTTTGAGGAACGTCCGGTGCTGAAGCGCCACCTCGGTCGCGAGTGTGTTCGTGCGATCACGAAACACCCCTGGCGAGTGCAAGTGATCGATCGCACGGTGGGGCGGCGTGAGCTGACCTGCGCCCAGCTCTATGCGGTGGTGGGAGCGCTGGCGGGGCGGATTCGAGCGACGGTGCCCGAGCACCGGGTCGGGGTGGTGCTGCCACCCGGGGCTGGAGCATTTATCGCGAATCTGGCGGTCATGGCGGCGGGCAAGATTCCCGTTAACTTGAATTTCACGACGGCCCGCGTGGCTTTGGAAGCCAGTCTCAAGTTGGGGGGCATTGTGACGGTGCTGAGTGCCGATGCGGTGCGGGCGAAGCTGCCCAATTTCCCGTGGCCGGAGCGCACGCTGGATCTTAAGGCCGAGATCGCAGCGTGTGGCGGCAAGCGGGCGCTGCTGCCGTGGTTGCTGGCTGCGTGGGTGCTTCCGAACCAATGGTGCGCGGATCTCCTGCGTTTGCCGCGGCGCGGCGATCGGGACGAGGCGGGGTTGTTGTTTACGAGCGGAAGCTCGGGAGAACCGAAGGGAGTCGTGCTCACGCATCGCAATATTTTGGCGAACTGTGCGCAGATTTCATCGCTCTCCATTCTGCCCGAAACCTGTTCGCTCCTCGCGTGCCTGCCGGTGTTTCACAGTTTTGGTTTCACAGTCACACTGTGGTATCCGCTGCTGCGGGGGTGCCTGGTCGTGACGGTGCCCAGTCCGCTCGATACGAGGAAACTCATCGACGCGATCGCCGAGGAAAAAGCCACGGTGCTGGTGGGTGCACCGACATTTATTCGCCCCGTACTGAAGAAAGCATTACCGGTGGAGCTGCGCAGTCTCGATTTGGTGGTCACGGGTGCGGAGAAGTTAACCGACGATCTTGCCCGGGGGTTCATGGAGACATTCCACATCGACATCATGCAGGGCTACGGGCTCACCGAAACGACCCCCGCGGCGAACATCAACCAGCCGCATCCACCGGTGGTCGTTGCAACGAACGAGCCGCAAGTCGGTAAGCGGCCCGGAGCGGTCGGCCGGATGATGCCGGGCATGACGGCCCGGATTGTCGATCCGGAGACATGGCGCGATTTGCCGATGACTGAGACGGGCATGGTGCTCTTCCGTGGGGCCAACGTGTTCGCAGGCTATCTGCACGACCCGGAGAAAACGCGGGCGGCGTTTCGCGACGGATGGTTTATCACGGGCGATCTCGGGCGGTTCGACGATGACGGGTTTCTTTTTATTGAAGGCCGGCTGTCGCGTTTTTCAAAAATTGGCGGCGAAATGGTGCCGCACGGCAATGTGGAGAATCGGATTATCGAGCTCTTCGATCTTGACCAAAGTGCGGGCTACGTCGCGGTGGTGATGGGCGTGCCGGATGCGGCCAAAGGGGAGTCGCTGGTGTTGCTGACGACGTTGGCCCTCACCTCCACGGAGGTGCGCGAAAAATTGCTCGGCGCCGGCTTGCCGGGGTTGTGGGTGCCAAAAATAGTGGAGCGGGTGGAGAAAATACCGGTGCTCGGAACCGGAAAACTGGATCTCAAGGGCTGTCGCGAACTGGCGTTAGCCGTCACGAAAGCCTGAGCGAGGAAACCGCAGAATTCCGGAATCGTGCGGATCGATTGTCACGTCCACGTCGTCGGCAATGGCACCGGGGGCACCGGCTGCCGGTATCATCCCCGCGGGGTCACGAGCTACGGCGCGCCGTTCATGCTGCGTGGTGTTGGGCTGCCGCGGAGTGCGCTCACCGGTGATCTCGACGGGCTCTACGCGGAGCAGTTGCTGCGGTTCGTGCGGGCATCGTCGCTCGACGCCGCGGTCATCCTTGCGCAGGACGAGCCACGCCGCGACGACGGCTCGATCATCGAGGGAGCCGGCTCGTTTTATGTGCCCAACAGTTTTGTGCTGCGGCTGGCGCGGGAGCATCGCGAATTCCTTCCGGCGGTATCGATCCACCCGGCGAGGCGTGACGCATTGGATGAACTGGAGTGCTGTCTCGGTGAAGGTGCGGTCATGTTGAAATGTCTGCCGAACTGCCAGAACATCGACTGGAACGACCGGCGCTACACGAGTTTTCTCGAACGGATGGCGGAGAGCGGGCTCATTTTGCTCGCGCACACCGGCAGCGAACGAACGCTGCCCGTGATCGCGCCGAAACTCGCGGATCCGCGCGTGCTGACGCGGGCGCTGGAGATCGGTGTCACCTGTATTGCGGCGCACAGCGGAACCGGCATGATGTTAGTCGATCCCGACTATTTCGAGGTGTTCGCGGAGATGACGCGGCGCTTTCCACGACTCTACGGGGACAACAGTGCGCTGGCGGCGGCAAACTTTCGGCTTCGGCCGAGTGCGTTGCAACGCCTGCTGGAGCCCGAACTGGCGGCGCGGATACTGCATGGTAGCGACGTGCCCGTGCCGGTGACCGGCGCCGTCCTGTGGGCGCTCGGCATGCTGAGTTGGCGGGAGTGGCGGGCGACCGCGCGGCTGGCCAACCCGGTGGAGCGCGACGCGCAGATCAAGCGCGCGCTCGGTTTTGGCGAAGACACGTTTACGCGGCTGGCCGGATTGTTGCGGAAACGGAATTAGGCCCGACGCAACGCGGCGACGTAGAAACCGTCGGTATTGTGCGCGGCGGGCAAGATCGCAAGACCGACACTGCGGGGCGCGGCCCCAAAGGGACGCACGGGCGGTTCATGGGTGAACTCGCTGTGTGCCGCGAGAAATGCAATGACCACGTCTTCATTCTCCAAGCGGCTCAGAGAGCACGTCGCGTAGATGAGGCGACCGCCGGGGCGCACGAGCGCCGAGAATTGATGGAGCAACGCGACCTGCTTTTCGGCGGCGGTGCTGACTTGGCCGGCACTGGTCGTCCACTTCAGATGCGGTGCGCGGCGCCACGTGCCCGTGCCACTGCACGGCGCGTCGACGAGGACGCCGTCGTAAGTGCCCGTGGCGGGCAGGGTGGGGAGGACCGAGATTGTCGTAGCGCGAGCACGGGTGGCGCGGATTTCGAGTTCGCGGAGCGCGGAGGCACGGATGTCGTGCGCGTCGACATGTCCTTTTGGGCCAAGGAGAGCCGCGAGCTGGAGGGTCTTGCCACCGGCGCC
>CAMATV010000466.1 GCA_945861235.1 Opitutus sp. GAS368 | reverse complement strand
ATCCTCTGGGGCGTCGGCGCCTTTGTCGGCACGCTCCTCGCCGGACAAGTCCTCGCGAAGCACGCGCTCGCCGCGCCGGTCAACGGCCTCGCGCACGACTGGAGGGCCATTTGGCTCACGCCCGCTTGGGGAGCCCTCGCGGTGCTCGTAATCTTTTTAATCTTCTTCCGCAACCCGTCGAAGCCCACAGCCTCACCGTCGGCCTGAAATCGGCCCGCCGCCACTGGCTCTTCAATCCAGAAAAGGCCGTTGCAACGCGGAGGACGCGGAGAGCGCAGCGGCAAAAACCATCCGACCGGCACTGCGGATATCAACCGTCACGCCGGTTAGCCCACGTACGTCGCCTCCGGCCGGAGCGCGTCGCGCCACACGACTCCGTCTTGCGTGGCGCTTCCATCCCCAGAGATGCTCGCTGCGCCCAACAAGCCACCGACGGCGAACACCATCGGTATGTTCACTCGTAAGACCACCTGCGGAACCACGGGTCCTTCGTCGCCTTTTGGAACGACTGCACTTTTTCGAGCAATTCGCCTTTCAGCCGTTGCTGCTCCGGCACCTCGGCGAGGTTCACGACTTCGTCGGGATCGCGTTCGAGATCGTAGAGCTCGAAGCGCGGCCGGTGCAGAAACTGCTCGATCGGCCGACGCCCGAGCATCCGCCCGCCCGCTGCGTTCGCGCTGATCCACGTGGGCGACTTGATCAGATCGAGCGCCGACGGAAACGTCAGCTCGCTGGCCAGATTCACAATCAACTTGTGCCGCCGCGTGCGCACCACGCGCATCGGATAATACATCGTGACCTCGTGCAGCGTGTGCGAGGCATAGATCGTATCCCACTCCACCATCGACTCGCCATCCAGCCCCGCCCGAAACGAACGCCCGTCAAACTCTGCGCCGCCCGTCGCCGCACCCGCGACGTCGAGGAGCGTCGGTGCCAAGTCCGCCCACGTGATCATGGCCGGTTGCGTCGCGCCCGGATGTTTCCGTCCGGGACTGCGCACGAGGCAGGGCAGCCGCATCCCCGGATCGTAGAGGGTCGTCTTCGCCCCGGGAAAGGCCGCGCCGTTATCCGAGAGGTAAACGATGAGCGTCGATTCGTAGCGGCCCGCCGCTTTCAGAATGCCCAGCAAATGTCCCACCCCTTGATCGAGTCGCGAAACCGCCTGGTAGTATTCGGCCAATTCCGCGCGGCATGAGGGCGTGTCGGGCAGATACGACGGCACCCGCACGTCCTCCGGCCGATAAATCACGGGCACAATTTCCGGATAACCCGCCGGCCGATTCCCGAAACGGTTTGGGTTCGGAAAAGTGTCGAACGTCGGCTTGCCGTCCGCCAGCACCGCGTTGGCGCGGTGCGGGTCGTCGCTGGCGAAATAGAGAAAGAACGGCCGGTCATCCTTCGCCTCGATCACGCCGCGCGACTGCTCCGCCATCTCGACCGGACTGCGGCCGATCGTGGCGGGGTCGTTGGCGGCGCCACCGGAGAGCACCGTCTGAAACGCATAGACGGCCTCGGGGCCGACGTGAAATTTCCCGATCCGCGCCGTGCGGTAGCCAGCGGCCGCGAGCAGTACCGGCAGGCTCTTCACGTGGTCGAACGACTGGAAATGGTGGTCGTCATGCTGCAGGCCATACATGCCATTGCGGTGGTTCTGCTGGCCCGAGAGGATCACCGACCGCGACGGACTGCAGCTCGCCGTGGTGCAAAACGCGTGAGTGAACCGCGTGCCATCCGCCGCCAGCGCGTCGAGGTGGGGCGTCTTGATCACCGGGTTGCCGTAGCAGCCGAGCGCATCGCGACCGTGATCGTCAGCGACGATCAGTACGATGTTGGGTCGCACCGCCACCGCCGCCGCGGCGCGCCACCCGCCGACCGCCGCGAGGAGTACCCACAACGAAAAAACATTTCGGCACGCCGTTAAGGTTCGGGTCATTTGAGTTTCATTTCACCCGCCATCCGCAGCAGCAAGTCGGTAATGTTCGTCGCGGCATCGATCTCGAGCACGTTCGTGCCGAGCCACGTTTCGTAGCCGCCGAGGCGATGCTGTGCAGCCGTCGGCAGATAGCCGTAGGCGCCGTTGGCGAGCGAGATCGTGAATGCCTTGGCAAACGGGGCCCGCGCTTTCAGGTCGAGCCCCATTTCCGCAAACGTCTCAGCGGGCACCGTCATGATCCCCACCTCGCCGATGCGGAAAACCTGCAGCGGCAGCGCGACGGACTCCGGCGCGGCGGCGCGTTGCAGCACACGGCTCGCATAGTTCAGCTCATGGCGTTGCCAGCCAGGCGGATTCGCCGGCCGCTTCGCAAGTTCCCTCGCCCGGTTCAACATCTCCTCCGTCGGACGGCGCATCGCGACGATCGGCTCCTCGTAACGGACATCCAACGACACCCAGTCACGGTACTCGACTGTCTGATAAGACCGGTAGACTTCCGCCGCGACGAGATTGGCCACGCGGCGGATTTGTTCGAACGGCGCGCGCACCGGTGCCTTCTCGCGGAAATTGATGTTGTTCACGTCACCGCTCGTCCCGTTGGCCATGAGGCCGACAAACGGCGGGTCCTGCCGGTCGGCCCCAAGCAACTCGCCCAAGCGCGTTGCAAAAGCCCCGAAATAATCCGCGGACACGACTCCCGCTGGCACGCCGCCGACGTAGTGCAGCGAATAGGCGGCGAGCACCGCGATCCGCCGTCGCCCACGCTTGGGCCGGCGAGGTCGCCGAAAAACTCTCGCTCGCTGACCCGAAACGATGAGTGCGTCGGGCGTCAGCTTGGACACCTCGGTGCTTCTTCGCCTGCTCGTCGCCCAGCCTATCGATCAATTTCGCGCGCGATCCGCTTCCTCCAAGCACAGCGGGCCAACCACATTCCTGTCCACGTCGGCGACTTGGTTCTCGCCGAAGGCTACTTTGCCCTCCTGAGTTTTTATCGTTTCTCGAAACGGGATGCTCTCGCGGCGTTGTCTCAGTTTGTTGAACACAGCGGTGTCACCGTCTCGCCCACCGCCCGCGACTCGCTGGCCCTGCCCGGTCTCGCCACCGCCCAGCGGGGCTTCGTTGATCGGCTCATCCACGGTGCCGCCCATTCCTCGGGCCACACGCTCGTCAGCTTCGAGAAAGCCGCCAAAAAACTTCCCGCTTCGCTCGTGCTCGCAACCACTGATTGAGCCTCGTCGCATTCCATCTCGTCGGAGGTCGCCGGCCGCCGACGCTCCCTACCCGCTTGCGGCCGGACCCGCCGGCGGCACCCCGAAATCCAACTTCACCTTCCCCGCCTTTTCATCGAGCACGAGCTTCGCCGAAAGGGCTTTGCTCCGGTTACGTCTTGCTGCGGCGAGAACCTCGACCTGTCCCAATCTCGGTCAAAAATTTACACCTGCCTCCAAACATCTGACCCGTGAATGCACTAAAAACATGTTTTAACCTGC
>CAMATV010000465.1 GCA_945861235.1 Opitutus sp. GAS368 | reverse complement strand
CCACCCAGCAGGCGTTCGCCGTCGTGGAGCGCGACGATCTGGCCGCTGGCGAGTCCGCGTTGCGGGGACTGAAATGTGATGAGCGCGGTGTCGTTGCCTGTGGGAATAAATTCAATCGGGACGCGGGGGTCGCGGTAGCGGACGCGGGCTTCGAGCGGGCGCGGGGTGAGGATCGGCGGCGTGTTCCACTGCAGCGAGTGCACGCGGGCTTCGCGTTGGAAGAGGCCGGGGGCATCGGGGTGATCGAAGGCCACGAGGAGGGCGCGGTCGGTGGCACGTTTGCCGACGACGACGTAGGCTTGGTGGTCGGCATTCGAGGGGACACCGATGCCTTTGCGTTGGCCGAGCGTGTAGAAATGCAGGCCACGGTGGTGGCCGAGTTCGCGCCCGTCGTGAGCGCGGATGATCGGGCCGGGGGCGTCGGGGACGTAGGCGCGGAGGAAGTCGGACATCTTTACCTCACCGATGAAGCAGATGCCTTGGCTGTCTTTTTTGTCGGCGGTGCTGAGGCCGGCGTCGCGGGCCAAAGCGCGGAGCTCGGGTTTCGGGAGGTGGCCGATCGGGAAGCGGGCGTCGGCGAGCTGAGCCTGTGAGAGCAGAGCGAGAAAGTAGGATTGGTCTTTGTTTTTGTCGGCACCTTCGTGGAGGGCGTAGCAGGGATTTTCGATTTCCGATTTTTGATTTTTGATGGAGATGCGCTGCGCGTAATGGCCGGTGGCGACGGCGGTGAAGCCGTGATCGCGCGCATAGGTGCGGAACACGCCAAATTTAATTTCGCGGTTGCACATGATGTCGGGGTTCGGCGTGAGGCCCTGCGCGTAGCCGTCGAGGAGATACGCGACCACGCGCTCGCGATACTCCTGCATGAGATTCACGACGCGGAACTCGATGCCGAGGCGGTCGCAAACGGCGCGGGCATCGTCGATGTCCTGCTGCCACGGACAGTGGCCGATGATTTCATCCTCGTTGATCCAATTCTTCATGTAGGCTCCGACGATGGGCACACCTTGGCGTTGGAGGACGAGGGCGGCGACGGAGCTGTCGACGCCGCCGGACATGGCGACGAGAATTTTTTCGGGGGCGGACACAGGTGGAGACGAGGACGAGGGGACGAGGCGGGGAGGAGGACGATCCCTGCTCTCACGAGCAGGGCTACGGCGACGGCTACGGTGACGGCGTCATTTGGGTTGGAGCTTAGCTTTTGTTTCGGGCGGGAGCGGGGCGGTGGCGAGCCACGCGCGGGCGGCGGGGGCGTCGTGGAGCAGCCAGTAGGAGAATGGACCGGTGAGGCCGGCGAGCGGGAGTGTGGCTGGGTTTTGAGTGGCGGCCCAGAGCGTGGCGGCGGCAGGTTCGCTGTGGGCCCACGCCGAAGTTGCTGAGACGAGCGCGGCTTGGCGGGCGGATTCGTGGGCGAGATTTTGGGCCCACGCGATGGCACGCGCGGGGGCGCGTGCGGCCAGAAGTCCGGCGTAGTGGGTGGCGGCGGAATCGAGGCCGGGTCCCGTCGTGAGTTTTTCGAGGTAGGCCGCGGGTGCGGTGTCGTCGCGGCGGACCCACTCCGTCAGGATATTGTTCAACGCGAGACGTTGGACTTGGCCGGGGGGCAAGGTCGTGAGCCAGGTAATCGCGGCGTCGGGGTCCTTGGCTCCGAGGGCACGAGCGACGGCGACGGCCGCAAAGGTCTGGGTCTCGCCGGGAGGCAGGAGTGGGACCAGCGTGGAGGCACCTTGAGGATCGGTGGCGGTGAGGGTTTGGAGCGAGGCGAGCAAGATGCGATCAAGCGCCGGACCGGTGAGGATTTTCTGCGCGAGTTCGATGGCCTGGAGTGGATCGCGGGCGAGCACATTGTGCAGCGTGGTTTCCAGAGCGGGGGTGCGGTCGGCGAGGTCGGGCAGGCCCTGGGCCCAGGCCAAGGCGGCGGGTGTGTCGCGGGTGGCCCAAATATCGGCGAGCGCTCGGAGGGCATTTTCGCGCGGTAGACCCGGGGGTACGGCGGCGAGACGCTGCACCGCCGAGGGGAGCTCTTCGCGGGCGAAGCGGTCGAAGAGCAGGCTGTAGAGGTTGGCTTCGTCGTGGGTGCGGACGAGTTCGCGGGCGAGCGTCAGGGCGCGTTCGGGCGCGGAGCGGGCGAGCGCGTCGAGCGTGGCGATGAGGGCCGAGGTGCGTTCGGGCCCGGGCGGCAAAGTGCGGACGTGGGCGAGGGCGAGTTCGGGTTCGCGGGCCAGGAGGGCCAGAAAGGTGGTGCCGAATTCTTGGGCGCGGGTGCGCGGATCCGAGGGGGCAAGGGCACCAGAGAGGTCCGCTGGAGTGGGGGCGGAAGCCGACGGCGGCGCGGGCGGGGGAGGTGTAGGAGTTGCGTCAACTGAGGCCGACGGCGGCGGTGCGGGCGGGCGCCGGAGGGTGACGGCGAGCACCCCGACCAGAACGAGCAACGCGGCGATGGGCCAGAGACGTGAAGTGAGTGTGGACATTGAGACGGCGGAATTTTGCCGACGACGGCGCAGATGGCCGCAAAAAAGCGTGAGGGGCGCAAGCCATGCGAACAACGCGGCCACCCGTCGCGCGCAGGGCGGCGCGGTTCGTTTACGGGAGCTCGTAGACTTCGAGGAGGGCGGTGCCCGTCGCGCCGGCTACTCCCGTGACCTGCGCCGTGTAAGCGCCGGAGGGAAGATTGAGGATGAGGGCCGAGTCGGCGCTCGTGGCACCGAACACAAAGGCGCCCACGCGGGCGGCGGCGTCGACAATCGAGGCGGCATCGGCGGAGGTGGACCAACCCGAGTTCTGCGCGAGGACGGCACCGGTGGCGGAGAAGAGCGAAAGGGTCGGGCGAGGGAGTGCGCCGGTGACGCCGAACTGGGTGAGTGACGGGCCGGCGGCGCGGATGAGCACACGTTTTGGCGCGGAGCCGCCGACGACGAGGCCGGAGATCAGCGTGCTCTCGCCGGTGCCCACGGCGGCTCGGATGGAGAGGTTGCTGAGCTTTTGCGCGAGAGAGCCACCGGAGAGATCATAAATCTCGATGAGGCCGACGCCGAGTTTGGAATCGGCGGAGCTCATCAGAGCGGTGTAGGTGCCGGGCGCGAGCGTGGTGAGAATCGCCGAGTCGGCGCTACCGACGGCGAGGGGGAAGGCACCGGAGCGAGCGGCGGCGTTGGCGATCTCGGCGGCGTTGCCAGTGGTGGTCCAGCCGGTGTTGGTCGCAAGGAGGACGCCGTTGGCGCGGAGTTCGAGGCGGGGCGCGGTGAGGGCAGTCGTGACTCCGAGGCCGCGGAGGGCGGGACCGACGGCGCGGAGGAGGACGGGTTTCGATTCGAGGCCGGTGATCACAAAGCCGACGATGGCGACCTGGTCGCCGCTGCCGGCGGTGGTGCGCGTCGAGAGATTTACGATACGCTGCTGGGCGAGGGCGGCGGAGTTGTCGGC
>CAMATV010000464.1 GCA_945861235.1 Opitutus sp. GAS368 | reverse complement strand
ATCGCCCTCGGCGGACCAGACCGCGTCCTCAAAATCTACAACACCAAAGACGGCTCACTCGAACATCGCATCAAGAAGCACACGGAGTGGGTCACAGCCGTCGAGTTTTCGCCTGACAGCAAGTATCTCGCCACCGGCGACCGCAACGGTGGCCTCGTGCTCTGGGAATCGGCCACCGGCCTAGAACTGTTCAATTTGCCCGGCCACAAAGGCGCCATCACCGCGCTCACGTGGCGTCGCGATTCCGAGATGGTGGTGTCCGCCAGCGAGGACGGTACCCTCAAGCTCTGGAAGGCCACGGATGGCGCGGCGCTCAAAAATATCCCAGCTCACCCCGGGGGCGTCTTATCCGCCTCCTTCGCACCCGACGGCCGCGTCGTTTCGTGCGGTCGGGACAATAAAGTGCAAATTTGGGATCTGGCTGGAAAGAATCTCCTCTCAACCGCCTTCAAGGGTGATCTGCCCAATCGCGTGACGTTCAACGACGACGGCACTAAGGTCGTCGGGAGCGATTGGACCGGAAAAGTTTTTGTGTGGAACGCCAAGAGCGGGCAGTCGCTCGGCGAGCTGGAAGTTAATCCGCCCACGCTGGCTGAGCGTGTGCTCCGCGGCGCGCAACGGATCGCCGCGCTCGCGGCCCAATCCGCGGCAGCCCAAACGAAGCTGAGGAAACTGGAAACGGACAAGGCGCTGGCCAACGAAAGCCTCGCCCGCGTCAGGCAAGATCTCGCCTCCTCCCAAGCCCTCGTCACCGCCTCCACGGTCGCGGTCCGGCCAGCGACCGTGGCACCACCCGACGTCGCGGACTCGCCACCACCACCAGCGCCGCATCCCGGTGAGGAAGCCCAGCGACTCAAAACTGCCGTCGAAGAACTTAAAAAACAGCTGGCCACCCGTACGAAACAAGCCGCTGCCCTGACCAAAGATTTCGCGATCGCGAAGTCCGCGTGCGACGAAGCGACCGCCAAACTGCGGGCCGCCGAGGCCTCTTTGGTGAAATGGCAAGCCGCGCAGCAAAATTTAAAATCAAGCACGGCCGCGGGGAAAGGGCCGAAACTGAGCCGGGGCACCGAGTGAACCGCCCGCCTCAATAAAGGGCGCGATATAGGCGCGTCTCCCAGTTATCGCTGCCTGGGCTAACATGATTATCTTGCCCCCGTTTGCCCCCGTTTGCCGACCTCCCGATCCCAAGCCCTACGCCGGAGCCACGCTGCGCCCCCTTCAGCCGCACCCGACAGCTCGGAGCGCCCTCCTTTCGGTAAACGTAGCCTTCCTTTCTGGCGTCATTTTATGCCTCTTATCGGCACTCTCATGACTTGGACCGAACTCGACTGGTCGGCGCTCGAACGCCTCCGCCAAAAATTTCTCAGCAGCACCCCCGGTGCCGCCGCCGGCGTCTATTGGGAGACTCCCGCCGACCTCTCCAGCTACGACTTCACCTACGGCGAACGCATCGGCTGGAAATGGGACCATGTCCTCCGCGAGCTCCGCCTCCGGCATTGGCAGCCTGCTACCACCACCCGCTCCGTCTTCGATTGGGGCTGCGGGAGTGGTGTCGCCGCGCGCCGCGTCATTTCTTTTTTCGGTGCTGAGAACTTCGATACGCTCACCGTTTGGGACCACTCCCGCCTCGCCTGCGATTACGCGGTCAGCGCCGCCCAAGCCGCCTTCCCGTCCCTCCGCGTCTCGGTTGCTGCTCCGGCTCTGAGCGCTCCGCTCTCCGCCCTCAGCCCTGCCGGCTCCATCGGCCTCCTCGTCGTCAGCCACGTCCTCAACGAACTCTCCCCCGACGCCCTCGCGACACTCCTCGCACTCGTCGCCCGCGCCGAAGCCGTTCTCTGGGTCGAGCCCGGCACCCACGCCGTCAGCCGCCACCTCGGCTCGCTTCGCGAAAAATTGCTCGCCACGGCTTCCTTCCGCGTCGTCGCCCCCTGCACTCACCAGAACGCCTGCCCGATTTTCGCCCCCGAACACACTCGCGACTGGTGCCACCACTTCGCGCCGCCACCCTCGGAAATTTTCGCCAATCCCGACTGGGTTAAGTTCGGCCAGCGCGCGGGCATTGACCTCCGCAGCCTACCCTACGCCTTCCTCGCCCTCGACCGCCTGCGCGACGCGCCTCCGCCACCAGCCGATCTCGCCCGCGTCATCGGCCGACCGGAACATTTCAAGCCTTACGTGCGTCTCCTCAATTGTGATTCCTCTGGCCTCGCCGAACTCGAACTACCGAAGCGCACCGACCTCGCGCTCTTCAAACACCTCGACCGCACCAAAGCCCCGCTCCTCTACCACTGGCGCCACGATGGCCACAAAATCCTCGCCGGCACACCCGTCGCTCCGCCGCCCGTTTGATTTCCCGATCATCGTAGCTTTGTTCCACCCGCCTCTCGCCATGTTTCGCGCCCTCCTTCGCTCCCTCTCGTTTGCCTGCGCCGTCGCCCTCGCGACAGCCCCCCTCGGCGCCACCTCCGTCACCCCACCGACGTTTACTCAGCTCACCAGCCGAGCCGAAGCGATTTTCCGCGGCGAGGTCACCACCCTGCGCACCGAACTCATCACCCGTGGGGAAAGCCGCGCCATCTTCACCTACGTCACGTTTCGCATTCAGGAAATCCTCAAGGGCACCGTACCCGCCAGCGCCAGTGCCGACCACACGGTTACGCTGGAGTTTTTGGGTGGTACCGTCGGCGAACTCACGATGGACGTCGCCGGGATGCCCCGTTTTTCTGTCGGCCAGACCGAGCTATTATTCGTCGAGAAAAACGGCCAACACATTTGCCCGTTGGTCGCCATGATGTTCGGCCGCTATCGTATCCAGCGCCACGCCACCACCGGCGCCGAGTTCATCGCTCGCGACAACGGCGCGCCGCTCACCTCCACCGACGACATCGCCCTCCCGATGGTGGCGGCCGCCTTCGCCGCCCGCGTCGCTCCGCTTCGCGCTGCCGCCTTAACCCCGGCGGCGTTCTCCGCCTTGATCCGCGACGAAGCGGCGCGCGTGCACACTCCGTAGCGGCAGATCGGCCTCGAACCATGATTGCTTCCTCCCGCCAGCTCTGCGCGCGTGGCCTCGTCTTGCTCGCGGTGCTGGCTTTCGCCGGTCCGCGCCTGCTCGCGTATACTCCCCTCGCCGGCAGCCCCGTGTGGCCCGATGGGAATATCGTCATGCACCTCCAACTCGGCCCGAGCACCCGCCTCGCCGACGGCAAAACATGGAACTCTGCCGCGATCGATATGCTCGCCGAATGGAACAAGCAGATGGTGCGGTCGCAATTCACCACCGTGACCGATTCCTCGGCCGCCGTCGGCGACGGCAATCGCGTCAACAATGTCCTTTTCTCCTCGAGCATCTTCGGCCGCACGTTTGGCACCGACACCCTCGCGGTCACCACGGTCTGGACCCAAGGCGGCCGCCGCGTTGAGAGCGACGTCATCTT
>CAMATV010000463.1 GCA_945861235.1 Opitutus sp. GAS368 | reverse complement strand
ACGCCGGCCGACGCGGAGAGATCGATGTTGCTTTGGGAGCGGGCGAGGCGTGGGTCCTGCGGGGAGGGAAAGCCGAGACTGTTCGACGCGACTTTGGTGCGGTCGAGGTCGGACTCGGAACGTTCGACGCGGGCGCCGAGTTTGAGGGTCGTCTTGGGGGCCAGCGGTTGATCGAGGTTGGCGTAGGCGGCGAGGGTTTTCTGGCCGATGGCGAAGACGGAGCGTTCGGTTTGCACGAAATTCGGCGGCACGTAGGCGCTCGGTGGGACGGCGAAGACGCGCTTGGCATCGCCATTGATCGCGGAGTCGGCATGGAAGGCTCCGGCGCGCCATTGGGTGCGCTGGGCACCGGGGGCGGATTCGAAGCGGATTTCCTGCGTCGTGAACTTCTCACCCTGCGTCACGTTGGACGACGCGAGGGGGAGGGGAGATAAATCGAGGTCGTTGATGGAGGGATCGAGGTCCCATTCTTGGCTGGACGTCGTCACCGTCATGGTGCCCCACGCGAAGGTTTTCTTAGCCTGAAGTGAAAGCTGAAGACGCTCCACCTTGGTGGCGCCGTTGTTATCGGATGCGACCTTGAACGGATCGGGACTGAAAAGGGAGGTCAGACGCGTGGCGTCGTCACTGGCTTTTTCCATCGTGAGACCGAAGCGGACGTGGAGTTGGTCGGCAGCTTCCCAATACAGTGCTCCGCGACCGGCGACGGAGCGGCGGTCATCCGCGCTACGATTCTTAAAGGTGTTGGTGATGTAGCCCTCGTGTTCGGAGAGGCCGACGCTGGCGCTGTAGCCGACTTTATCGTTGAGCGGGCCGTCGAAGGAAGCTTGGAGGGCGGAGTACTTATAGGAGCCGTAGTCGAGGAGGACCTTGCCCTGATGAGTGGCACCGGGGGTGCGGGTCTTGATATCGATGACGCCGCCGGGGGCGTTGCGACCGTAGTCGGTGCTTTGGGCGCCGGCCTTGACGGTGAAGCTCTCGATGTTGAGCAGTGAGCTGGGATAGGAAGAGACCGAACCGCTCGGCACATCGTCGATCACGAGTCCGATGGCCGGGGAGGAGAAGAAAATGGAATTGGTCACGCCGCGGAGGGAGATGACGTCGCCGAAGCCGCGGGTGTCGCTGTTGCTCGTGCCGAGATTTGGGGCGAGGCCGGCCATGTCCTGGAGTTGCGCCACACCGTGCTGTTCGAGGAGGTATTGGTTAAGGACCGACTGGGAATTCTGAATCCGCAGGCCATCGACGCCGAATTCGGCGGCGACGCTGAAGGGCTCCATTTGGGTGGTTTTGGCTTCGGCCGCGAGGAGGCGGATTCCGGCAATTTCAGTGGCGGCCGTGATGAGCGCGAGGGCGCAAAGCGGACGAATTTTCTGCGTGGTAACTTTCATTATGGGTTAAAGGTGTGTAGTTGGGGCCCCGGGGGAGACCTAGAAACGCTGGCAGGACGCTTCCTCGTTGCCTGAAGGTGCGATACTCCGTCCAGTTTTTTCGTCGTGATGGGGTGATTTAGTAGCGAGGCGAGCAGCGCCCGCCGCCGGCCCGGCGTTCAGGAATGGTTTGTGATCGCCGCAGAGCGCACGCATCCCGCTCCTCGGAAGTCTGCCGATAATCGCTAAACATCGTCCGCACTCCCCTGCTCGAATCCAACGCCGGGTGGAACGTGATCCCGTCCGCCGCACGGGCTGCGGTGCGATATAGGCTGCGCTGCGTGTGTCTTCGGAGGATACACGCCCGAGGTTTTTTCAGCAGAATCAATGTTTAATATTATCGGGCGGATCGAAGGGTAGACAGGCAAATCTGGCTGTTGCACAGCGACGGAGTTGCGACCGTTGAGCAAGGCGGCTGGTGCCGCCGTCGCACCGAATTTCGAGTTGAAGCGGTCCTAGCTCCGGTCGCTCGATCGTCCATGCAGACATCGGACATCAAGGATTTGGTTCAGCGCAGTCTGTCCCGGCCGTTTTCGATTCGGCTCACCAATGGCGCGGAGTATTCGTTGGAGAACCGCGACGACCTTGGGGCGACGAAGGATCGCCACCTGCGCTTCCACTTCGGCGAAAACCAGGCGGTGCGGATCGAACCAGCAGCATCGTGGACGTCGTGGAGAAACAAGGCAGGGCCCATTTTCGGAGAGGAACCAAGCCGAAGTGGACCTGGGGTGGTGAGGCGCACGCGAAGGCCGTAGCCTGATAATCGCCATGATCGCAAACAAGGTCACACCGTTCTGCCGGGGTGGGATTGCAACGGTGCGCGGCCGCCGGGGAATTGAATTCGAAATCAGATTCTGAAACGCGGAGGACGCGGATGAGTGCGCAGCGAGCAACGTATGAAGATCTCACGGTGCGCGGTTTTTTTGATCACACCCGGTGTTCCGAAATCTGTTGGATCTGCCCTTGTAGACGGGAGCGAATGCCGATAGGGGATTAAATCGTCTTAGAGTCAGGGCCCCGCAACCATCAACTACGTTTACCCCATGATCGCTACGCAAGTTCGTCAGAAAGACGCTGTGTTTTACTTCGCTTCGTATCCTTCGGAGCAGTTACTCGCCAAGGTTCGCTTCATCAGCCGGTTTTACGACGAGGACGGCGGCGGCATCCAAGCCGAGGCGGTCGCGGCGGACGATGATGTCGGCCAGTTCATCTCCAAGATTGAGCGCAGCGACAAAGCGTTTCAACGGCAGGTGTCGAAGGCCAAGGTCGCGGCCATCCGGAATTTTTACGAGACGGCGATTTCGCAGCCGCCGATTCCGGGCGTCGTCCTGTTGTTCACGCCCCAGCAGCTCAAATTCACCGGATGGAATGACGGCAGTGGAGTCGGTCAATTGCAGGAACCCGATGAAAAATTTCTCATCATCGACGGGCAGCATCGGCTCGCGGCGCTGGAGTTTTTCGAGCGGACGCATCCGGACGACGCGAAGAATATCGCGGTACCGTGCGTGATCTTCGACGGGCGCACGGAAGATTTTGCGACGGAAATGTTCGTCATTATCAACTCGACGCCGACGCGTATCAACAAGAGCCACCTCGTTGATTTGTATGAGCGGGTGTCGTGGGCGGAGCCGGACCGGCGCTTTGCGGCGACGATCGCGCTCATGCTGTATAGTGAGAGCGACAGTCCGCTGCGTTATCGGATCAACCGGCTCGGGGGGCGCAGCAAGCAGGAGAAATGGATCTTGCAGGCGGAGCTGTTCAACGAGATCCACCGCTGGGTGAAGAGCGCGTGGACGACGCTGGAGGCGGAGGGCACCGACAAGCGCGCGGCGACGCGCTACTATGAAATGGTTCGCGATTTCCTGAAAGCGGCGGCGACCGTCTGGGGCGAAACGTGGGGTGACGCCGGGCATATGGTGACGAAGCCCGTCGCGTTGAAAGCCATGCTGCGGGTGTGTGCCGATCTGGCGAAAGTCGACGGGGAGCCGGCCGAGGGACGCGTCGAACGTTGG
>CAMATV010000462.1 GCA_945861235.1 Opitutus sp. GAS368 | reverse complement strand
ACGTTCTGGCGCGCGTTCGCCGACATCCCGGAACTTGTCGCCATCAAAATTGCCCCGTTCAACCGCTACCGCACACTCGACGTCATCCGCGCCGTCCTCACTGCCGGCCGCGACGACGTTGCCCTCTACACCGGCAACGACGACAACATCCTCGCCGACCTCCTCACCCCGTTCACCTTCGCCGGACGCACGCGCCACATCGACGGCGGCCTCCTCGGCCAATGGGGCGTCTGGACCCACGCTGCCGTCCGCCTCTTTGCCGACCTCAAACGCGCCCGCCTCCGTCCTCGCCTCGACGCCACTTGGCTCGACCGCAACGCCGCCCTGACCGACGCCAACGCCGCGCTCTTCGATGCCGCCCATCATTTTGCCGGCTGTCTCCCCGGCATCCACGAAGCGCTCCGCCGCCAAGGCCTCCTCGCCACCACCGCGTGCCTCGACCCGCACGAACGACTCTCCCCCGGTCAGTCCGCCGAGATCACCCGCGTCGCCCACACCTATCCGTGGCTCGTTGACGATGACTTTGTCGCCGCCAATCTCGCTCGCTGGCTCGCCTAAGCCCTAGAAATTCAGTCGAGAGCCAAGCGCAGAATGCTGAGAGCAAAACCAAATGGTGAATCGGGTATCCGGGTGAAGTCGCGCGCATTTCAGCTCTAAAGTTCAATCTCTCAGTTCCCAACTCTTAGCTCTCAACTTCATCGACACGGCCCAGCACTCCCGCGCACTCTCTCCCTCTCCCGTCCTCCCCGTCTTCCCCCCTTCCCGCATGCCTCCCGTCAGTCTCTTCGATTTTCAAGTCAACGGCTTCGGCGGCGTCGATTTTCAGCGCGACGACCTCACCGTAACGCAATTCGACCACGCCGTCGCGACGCTGCGCCACCATCACACCGCCGGCATCTTCGCGACGTTCATCACCGACGAAAGCGACGCCCTCGCTCGCCGTTTCGCCGCCTTTGAAAAACTCTGCGCCGCTTCGCCCGCCTCCGCCACCGCGATTCTGGGCTACCACCTCGAAGGTCCGTGGCTAAGTCCCGAGCCCGGCTACCGCGGCGCCCACCCCGCCGCGCCGATGCACGCTCCGTCGCTCACCGAATTCGCGCGCCTCCAAGCCGCCGCCAACGGCCGCATCCGCCTCGTCACCGTCGCCCCCGAATGGCCCGGCAGCACCGAGTTCATCGCCAACCTGACGCACGCGGGCGTCCATATTTCGCTGGGACACACTAACGCCACCGAAGACCAGATCGACGAAGCCATCCGCGCCGGCGCCCGCTTCGCCACCCACGTCGGCAACGGTTGCCCACTCCAACTCCACCGCCACGACAACATCGTCCAACGCCTCCTCGCCCGCGACGAACTCACCGCCTGTTTCATTCCCGACGGAGTTCACCTGCCCCCGTTCGCCCTCCGCAATTTTTTCCGCGCCAAACCCGCCGGCCGCATTCTTTTCACCACCGACGCCATGGCCGGCGCGGGCGCCGGTCCCGGCCGCTACACTATCGGACCTCACGAAATCGACGTCGGCCCCGACCGCATCGCCCGTCAACCCGGCGGCCAAGGCTTCGCCGGCTCGACGCTCACCCCCGACGAGGGCGTCCGCCATGTATCCGCATGGCTAGGACTCGCCCCTGCCGCCGCCCAAGCCCTCTGGTCCACCGCCCCCGCCGCCGCCTTCGGCCTGACTCTCCCTAGTCTCGACATTAGTCATTAGACATTAGTCATTGGTCATTACCTTTCATCCGCCATGCCCGTCACCGCTCCGCACTATCTCACCTCCGGCCGCCTCGCAGTCGAAGTCCACGCCGACCGTCCCACCCTCGGGCGCGCCGCTGCGCGCGCCGTCGCCGCCCACCTCCACGGCGTCATCGCCCGCCAAGGCGAAGCCCGCGTCATCTTCGCCTGCGCTCCGTCGCAGGACCAATTCCTCGCAGCCCTCATCGACCCCGCCCAATGCGGTCTCGCTCTCGACTGGTCGCGCATCACCGCATTTCACATGGACGACTACGTCGGCCTGACCGCCGCCCACCCACAAAGTTTTCGTCACTACCTTCAGCACCACCTCTTGCGCCACGTCCCCATCGCGCGCTTCCACCCCCTCCCCGCCGAACAGCCCGACGCCACCACCGTCGCCGCCCAGTACACCGCCCTCCTCCAAGAAAAACCCATCGATCTCATCTGCCTGGGCATTGGCGAAAATGGCCACATCGCTTTCAACGATCCGCCCGTGGCCGACTTCGAAGACCCCCACCTCGTAAAAGTCGTCGAGCTCGACCTCAGCTGCCGCCAACAACAGGTCAACGACGGCTGCTTCCCCACCCTCGCCGACGTTCCGCTCCACGCGTTCACCCTCACCATCTCCATTTTTCGCCAAGCGAAACGCCTCAGCGTTCACGTCCCCGGTCCTCGTAAAGCCGACGCCGTGCGCGCCACCGTGCAGGGCCCGATCACGACCGCATGCCCCGCCTCGATCCTCCGCCTCCATCCTGACGCCACCCTCTACATCGACAGTGCCGCCGCCTCCCTCCTCGCCTAGCCCCACCCCCAAATCCACAACCCTCAATCCCATGCGCTTCCTCCTCACCTCCATCCTCCTCGCGCTCCTGCCCCTCCGCGCCGCCGATCCGGCCCCGCTCCGCCTCGGTATCATCGGCCTCGATACCTCGCACGTCATCGCATTTACCAAAACCTTCAACGACCCCGCCGCCCCCAACCACGTTCCCGGCGGGAAAGTCGTCGCAGCCTTCAAAGGCGGCAGCCCCGATATCGAATCGAGCGCCTCCCGCGTCGATGGCTACACCAAGGATCTCGTCGAAAAATACGGTGTCAAAATCTACGCCACGATCGCGGAACTCTCTGCCAACGTTGACGCCATTCTGATCGAAAGCGTCGACGGCCGCCCCCACCTCGAACAATTCCGCCAGACCCTCGCCGCGAAAAAACCCGTCTTCATCGACAAGCCCCTCGCCGGCTCCCTCAAAGACGCCGTCGAGATCGTCCGCCTCGCCCGCGAACACAAAATCCCGATCTTCAGTTCCTCGTCGCTCCGGTATCCACCGGAGACCTTCGCCTCCAAGTTCGCCAAGATCGGTGATATCACCTCCGTCTACTCCATCGGGCCCGCCGAATTCGAGCCGCACCATCCCGATTTCTTCTGGTATGGCATCCACTGCGTCGAGGCCCTCTACACCGTCCTCGGGCCCGGCTGCGTGTCAGTCCAACGCACCCGCGCGGAAAACACCGACATCATCACCGGCGTCTGGTCGGACGGACGCGTTGGCATTGCGCAGGGCAACCGCAAAACCTTCAAGGGCTATGGCGTGACCGCCGTCGGCACCAAGGGCGTCGCCACCGCCGGTGAGAAACAAAACTACTACGGCCTCACCGCCGAAATCATGAAGTTCCTCCAGACCCGCATCTCGCCGGTTGCCCCCGAGACCACCCTC
>CAMATV010000461.1 GCA_945861235.1 Opitutus sp. GAS368 | reverse complement strand
AGCACGACCAGCACGAGGTTCGCCGCGAGCGCCGCAAACGTCACCCCCACGCCCAGCGTCTGCGCCAGCAAGATCAGTGTCGTGATCGACGCCGGTCCCGCAATCAGCGGCATCCCGAGCGGCACCACTCCAAAATCATCCGCCAGCTTCGCCGGCTCTTCCGTCGCCGAATGGATCAGGTCGCGCGCGGCGAGGATGAACAAAATTAACCCACCCGCGATTTGAAAGTCACTCGGCGTAATCCCCAGCGCAGTGAAAATCGTCTGGCCCAAAAACAAAAACAACAGCGCCACCGCGCCTCCGGTCCAGGTCGCCTGCGTGGCGATCTTTCGCTTGGTCGCCGCGGGCACACCCGCGCCCATCGCCAGGAAAATCGCCGCCAGTCCGATCGGGTCGATGGCCACAAAAAGCGGAATGAAGGCCTTCAGGAAACTTTCCAAGATCGGCGGCATACACCGACTCTCCTTCTCGATCGCGTCGTCGGCAAGCCTCCGCCGGCTCCGCCAAAAATTCTTTCGTGTGTTTCGTCCATTTCGTGGTTCGCTCCCCTTCGCTCTATGAACATCAACGCCACGCTCACGCCGCAGCGCCTCACCAAGAAAACCGCGCGCGTTTTCGAACTCGCCGGCCAAAAAATCCGCGCCATCGACGCCGCGTGGGATTCCGCCAAGGGCACGCCCGTCTTCACCGTCGCCGGTAAATATACCTCGCGCGGCTGGACCGAGTGGACTCAGGGCTTTCAGTTCGGCATGGGCTTCCTCCATTTCGACGCCACCGGCGACGCCTCTTCCCTCCAACTCGCCCGCGAGAAAACCGTGAAATTCATGGCCTCGCACGTCTCGCACGTCGGTGTCCACGACCACGGGTTCAACAACGTCTCCACCTACGGCAACCTCCGCCGTCTCATGCTCGAGGGCAAAGTCCCGCACAATGCCGACGAACTGAACTTCCTCGAGCTCGCCCTCAAAGTCTCCGGCGCGGTCCAAGCCGCCCGTTACGCCACCACCAACGCGAAGGCCCCTTGGTCCCCCGTCGCCGGCGGCCCCGGCGTCGCGCCCAGCGGCTACGTCTACTCTTTCAACGGCCCGCAGTCCCTCTTCGCCGACACGATCCGCTCCATGCGTTCCCTCGTCGTCGCACACCAGCTCGGCCACTCGCTAATGGGCGAGGGCGACAAGCCCACGAATCTCCTCCACCGGGCCATCGAACACGCCGCCACCACCGCACGTTTCAACGTCTTCTTCGGCCAGGGCCGCGATCGCTACGATGTCCGCGGACGCGTCGCCCACGAATCCGTCTTCAATCGCAACGACGGTCAGTTCCGCTGTCCGTCCTCGCAGCAGGGCTACTCGCCGTTCACCACGTGGACGCGCGGTGCCGCCTGGATTATCGCCGGCTACGCCGAGCAGCTCGAGTTTCTGGATACCGCCAAAGGTACCGATCTCGACGCCGTCGGCGGTCGCCGCGCCGTCACCGATCTCTTCCTCGAGACCGCCCGCGCCACGAGCGACTACTACATCGACGGCTACTCCGCGAAAGACGGCGTGCCCTATTGGGATTCCATGGCCCTCAACAGCCACCAGCTCGGTGACATCACCAAGAAAAACGCCGATCCCTACAACGCCCACGAACCCGTCGACAGCTCCGCCGCCGCCATCGCCGCGCAAGGGTTTCTCCGCCTCGGTACCTACCTCGCAGCAAAAGGCGGAAAGTCCGCCGGAAAAAAATACTTCCAAGCCGGCCTAACCATCGCCGACACGCTCTTCGACGAGCCCTATCTCTCCACCGATCATAAACACCAAGGCCTGCTCCTCCACAGCGTCTACCATCGCCCGAACGGCTGGGACCACGTCGCCAAGGGGCAAAAAGTCCCCAATGGCGAATCTTCGATGTGGGGCGACTATCACGCGATGGAACTTGCGCTCCTCATCCAGCGGCTCGCCGAGGGAAAATACACCACCTTCTTCTGACCAATCGTTCTCGTTCCTCGTTCTCGTAATCGTTCTCTCTGCCGTCCTTCGGATCGAGAGAACGAGGAACGATTTCGAGAACGAGGAACGGTTTTCCGGAATTCCCGCCACCCGTGCCCACACCGCTCCTCTACGAATCTCACTGCCACACCCCGCTGTGCAAACACGCCCATGGCACGCCCATGGACTACGCCGCCGAGGCCCTCGCGCGCGGGCTAAAGGGCATCATCTTCACGTGCCACTGCCCGTTGCCTGACGGCATCTCGCACTCCGTCCGCATGGCGCCTGAGGACTACGACCGCTACGTCGAGTGGGTCGGCGAGGCCCATGATCAATTCGCCGGCCGCCTCGATGTGCGCCTCGGCCTGGAGAGCGACTACTATCCCGGCGTCGAACCGTGGTTGGAAAAACTCCACGCCCGCGTGCCCCTCCATCACGTCCTCGGTAGCGTCCACCCCCAAGTGCCCGACTACCGTCTTCAGTATTATCGCGGTAACTGGTTCGAGTATCAGCAAACCTACTTCGACCATCTCGCCCGCTCGGCCGAGTCCGGCCTCTACGACACCCTCGCGCATCCCGATCTCATCAAGAACGAGTCGCCGTCCGACTGGCACTTCGAGCGTATTGTGCCGTTTATCGAACGCGCCCTCGACCGCATCGCGAAGACGGGCGTCGCCATGGAGCTCAACACCAGCGGCGTGAACAAAGCCATCCGCGAGATCAACCCGAGTCCCACGATGCTCGGCCTCATGCACGCCCGCGGCATTCCCGTCGTCATCGGTGCCGACGCCCACCGCCCGACGCGCGTCGCCGACGGCTACGCCGACGCCCTCCGCACGCTCCAGACTGTCGGCTACACTGAGATCAGTTTCTTCCTCGATCGTCGTCGCCAGACCGTCCCGATCTCCGCTGCGCTCGGCTCGTTGGTTTGAGTAGGGCGCCTCGCGTCTGAAATGCCTGCCGCGCCACTCAACCTTTACGACCTCACGCGCGAGCAGCTCCGCGTGCAGCTTGTCCGCTGGGATCTCAACTCCGTGCACACCGCCCGGCTGTGGAACTACCTCTACATCGAACTCGCCGCGTCGCTCGACGCGATGCCGGAGTTGCCGCCGAAACTTCGCGCGCGCCTCGCCACCGATACCCACCTCGGCGTCTTACCCACCGCCCTCGAAACCGCCTCCAGCGACGGCTTCACTCACAAATATCTCCTCGCCCTCGCCGACGCCGAACGCATCGAGACCGTCCTCATGCGCTACACCGGCCGCGTCACGGCCTGTATCAGCAGCCAGGTGGGTTGTGCGATGGGCTGCGTGTTTTGTGCGACTGGCCAGATGGGCTACACGCGCCATCTCACCGCCGGCGAAATCGTCGCCCAGGCCGTCCATGTCGCCCGCGCGCTGCGAGTTGTCGGCCCGGCTGCTGGCCGGGCGGCCGACCATACCCGGCCAACGGCCGGGTCTACAACCGAGCGTC
>CAMATV010000460.1 GCA_945861235.1 Opitutus sp. GAS368 | reverse complement strand
GTGCCCTCAATCGTGAGGCGGGCTTTTTCGAGGGTGTCGCCGGTCGAGGGGTTGGAGACGCGGCCCTCGATCGTGCCGGTGGCGACGGCTTGGGCGCGGGCCGAAGAGACGACGCCATCGCCCGTCAGCGAGCAAGCGCAGGCGAAAATGAGGACGGCGGCGAGGGCGGGCGAGAGGCGAGGGAGGAAGGGGTGACAAAGCATAATGGATCCGTTGACGTGGACGCGGGGGTGGGGCGCTGACGGGGAGGTTGTGGCGGGGCGGTTGTGGGGTTGGCAATCTTTTGGCGAGCGACGCTGAGGGTCGGTCCTCGTGCGGGGGCGCAGCACCCATCATCCGGTTGCCGCGCGCAACGATCCGCGCGGCCGCACGGGTATGTGCAGTGCCCATGCGAAGGAGAATCCTGCTTGTCAGCGACGGGATGAGCCGCGGGGTGACGCTCACGTGTGCGGGGACGTCGAAAAACGGGCTGAAGCAGGAGCTCGCTGGAGGGCGAGGGGATGCCGGTGGAGACTTCGGTCGCGCTGAATCGCCCGCAAGCGGGCTCCTACCTTTCCTCCGATCGGCTCCACGTTTGAGGGCGCCCGGTTATGAAAACGCTGCTCGAACTCCAAAACGACGGTGGGACGGACGTGACTCGCGAGTGCGTGCGCGACGGCAAGATTAGCACCGCGCAAACGCGTCCCAGCCAACGGGAGTTTTACCAGGAGTTTACCGCGTCGTAGGGGAAAGTGGACTACGTTTTGTCGCGCTGCCGCTGGTCGGTACGCCACGCGGTTCGTCGCCGCTGGCGCGAGGGTGAGTGTCGAGGGAAACTTATAGCAACGCCTCGTGAGAGGGGGACGATAGTCGAAACACCCCTCGCTCACGCTCGCAGCTACCAGCATTCAAAAGCTCAAATGACGTGGGTATTAGAACGTCCCCTTGATCCCGAGTGTGAGCTGGACGCCGGTCGTGAGGATTTGCGAGACGCGGGCGTAGCCGGGGGTTTGGGAACCGAAACGCAGGAGTGTTTCCGGGATGTCGAAGACGTTTTGCGCGCTCGCGTAGAGGAAGAGATCTTTGCGCAGTTGGTAGTCGACGTTGATATCGAGGCGAGTGCGCGATTTGGAGTATTCGTAGGCGTCCGGACCGAGGGCGAGGACGCTGCCGCCGCGTTGCTGGCCGCGGTAGTTCCATTTTAACATTAGGCTGAAAGGCTTGCGGGTGAAATCGAGGCCCCAGTTGGCGCTCTCGGGAATGAAGCCGCCGAAGTCGGCGTCGCGGCCGCCCTGCAGCTTGAGCTTGGTGCCGTTGGCGAAGGCGCTGAAGTAGCGGCCCCACGAGCCGAGGGCGCGGAGCGAGTGGCGGGCGTTGAATTCCACGCCGTCGACGCGGGCGGTGCCGGGCACGTTGTAGGCGGTCGTGATTTGCCAGCCGACGTAGCGCGGGTCGAGTTCGAGGAGTTCGAGGTCGGCGGCGGTGGCGGCTTTCACGGCGTCGCCGAAGAAGTCGCGGATCTCTTTGCGGAAAACGCCGGCGCTGAAAATGCCGCCCTGCGGCGTGTAGTATTCGATGGAGAGATCGTAGTTATCGCCGGTCCACGGACGGAGGCCGGTGTTGCGCGTGGTGATGCGGCCAGGGATTTGCGAGGGGTCGGGTGTGGCGTTGCCGAAGTCCGTTTCGTCGACGGTGGTGTTCGGAACGATGGCTGAGAAATCGGGGCGGCCGTAAGTCTTGGCGTAGGCGGCACGGGCGAGGAAATTTTCTTTGATCTGATAAGTGAGGTGCACGCTCGGGTAACTGCCGTCGTAGGTGCGCGAGGCTTTGGTGCCGCGCTCTTGACGGGTGGTGGTGAGCTCCTGCAACGAGCCGACGACGCCGGCTTCGCTGCGGCGGATGCGGGCGCCGGTGGAGGTGCGGGCGAACGTGCCGTCGGCATTGCGCGCCCAGACGGCGTTGGGGTCGTTGCGGATCCCCTGGCCGTCGGCGTCGGTTTTTTCGTAACGGACGCCGGTGAGAACTTTGAGGCGATTGTGGAAGAGTCCGAATTCGCCTTGGACGTAGCCGGCGCTCACGGCTTCTTGCAGCCACTCGGAATTGTTCAGGCGGAAAAGTTCCTCGGCCGTGACTTGGGCGGTGGTTTTAGCGAAGAGGGTCGGGTTGGCTTGAAACGCGCGCAGGGCATTGGTCGTGGAGACGAAGGGCATGTTTCGGAAACCGAAGTTTTCGCTCTGATTAACGTAGACGGTGTTGCGGAAGAGCGCGGGCGAATCGGGGGTCGCGGGATTTCCGTCGGGGCCGTTGTAGTTCCAGTTAATGCTCTCGCGGCGGACATCGCGGATCTGCACGCGGCGGAGTCCACCCACCTGAATCGCGGCGGGGAATGCCAGCATCGGCAGGGTTTTGCGCACGTCCAGTTTTCCGTTCGTGAGACCGTCGCGGATGACGCGCGGCGTGGAAGTGGCGGAGTTGAGCTGGTAGTTGTCGAGATTGTTGAGGTCGAAGGGGCGTTCGGTGTTGTCGAAGACTTGGATGGACTGTGGGCGGATGTCGTCGATCTTCGCGAAACTCACACGGACGGGGACGCGGTTGACGATGACGAGGGCACGGAAGCGGCCGTGGATCGTGTCTTGATAACCGCCGGAGGAACTCGATTGGCCGAGGGCGGCGACGATGCGCCAGTCGCCGTTGTCGAACCGGTAGCGCAGGCCGACGGCTTCGGTGTCGAGTTGTTGGCGGACGCCGGCGCCGCCGTTGCCGATCGTGATGGCGCCGCGGCCGGTGGCGCCGGACGTGAAGTCGTCGCCGAACGTGAGCGGCACGCCGGTGGCGGGAGTGGGCACGCCGTTGGTGCCGGTCGTGAGGGAGATCGAGGCGTTGGAGCGGTCGGAGACGAAGCGGCTGCGCTCGACGTTGAGCGAGAGGACGCCGTTGGGCGTGGCGCGCCAATCGGCTTTGAGGCCGAGGGCGATGCGGGTATTGGCGCGCGGCACGCTGTTGAGCTGGAAGGATTGCAGGTAGGGCCGGCTGATCGAGGCGCCGGTGACCCCGGTGGCGGTGGCGCTGAAACCGCGCGGGACCCACTCCATTTCGATGAAGCGATTCTGGCTCTGGCCAGTGACGACGAGGCCAAAGGTTTTCGAGACGGGCAGAGTGTAGTCGAAGGTGAAGCTCGGGAGAACTTTGTAGACGCGCTCGTCGGTCGTGTGGGGGACTTTGCGGAAACTTGCGGTGCGGTGATTGCCGGAGAGACCGACGCTGTAGCGGAGCTGGGCGTTTTTGCGTTCGAAGGCGCTCTTGCTCACCATGTCGATCGAGCCGGCCATGGAGTCGGCGGGAGTCGAGGGTGTCGGGACCTTGGTCACCTCGAGGCGCGAAATGTTATTGATGGAAACCTGCGTGAACTGAAACACGCGCGACGAGCCCTGCGGATTGCCGGTATTGGCCATTTGGAGACCGTCGCC
>CAMATV010000459.1 GCA_945861235.1 Opitutus sp. GAS368 | reverse complement strand
ACGAGGTCGTCGCGCTGCCGGGCTACAACCAGAATACCTACACGGCGGACACGTTGACGGCGGGCGGGGTGTGGCATCTGCACAAGCGTTTTTCGGTTTTCTACAACCAATCCACGAACCACGGTGCGCCGCGTTTCGACCGGCGCATTCTACCGACGGGTGCGATTCCTGAGCCGCCCGAAGGGCAAGGACGCGACCTAGGAGTGATGATCGATCTCTTCGGCGACGATCGGTATTTTGCACGAGTGACTTATTTTGAGACGAAGCAAGTCGGCGACGCCGCGGTTTCGCCGAGTGGCGCGGTCACCAATGCGGCCGCGCTCGGTCGCTCGCAAACGCTCGCGGTAAACGCCGCGTTGGTGGCTGCTGGCAAGATGACGCAGGCGCAGTCGGACGCGGCGGGATTCAACTGGAACGCGGCGATCATCGACACGGCCAGCAAGGGCGTCGAGTTGGAGCTGATTGCGAACCCGACGCGGAACTGGACGATCCGGGCGAATTACTCGCACTCGGAGCGCGACCGGGAGAATTTCTTCGCGGAAGGCTATACGTTCTTCGCGGTGAAGTTCGCCGAATGGCGCGCGCTGGCCACCGGCAACTCGGCGCTGCTCGCGACGGTTGAGACGAACATTGCGGCGATTCAGACCAATGAACTTGACGGGCGCGCGGTGGCGCAGGAGCAGGGATTTGGATCCATTCCGCACAAGGCGACGCTCACGACGCGTTACAAATTTGATGGCAGCAGTCCGTTGGGCGACCGGTTGAAAGGTGCGTTTGTCGGCGCGGCGGTGCGTTACCAGTCGAAAGTATTCAGTCAGACCGACACGCGGGCGGCCGGCGCCGGTGGCACGGGCAAGGCTTACTTTGCGGAAGGCACCTTGTTGACGGACGCGTTTGTCGGCTATCGCTTTCGTCTGCCGTGGAGGCAGCTGCCGATGAGCGTGCAGCTGAATGGGCGCAATATCTTCAACTCCGACCTCGTGAGTCTCGCGCGCTACAATGCTGATTTCAGCGGCGCCCGTCGTATTTACCTCCGTGAACCGCGCTCGCTGCGGCTGACGGTGTCAGTAGATTATTGAGCCCACCATGCACACGATTACTCGTCGCTCTCTTTTGAAGTCGTCCGCAGTCGCCAGTGCGGCGTGGGCGTTTCCCCCTTTGCGTGCCGCTGAATCGGCCGCGGCGGTCACCCACTATCTCGCGGCGCACGCCCGGCCGGACGGTGGCTACGCGTTTTCGGATCAGCAGCGTTCGCACCTGACGCCGACTTACGCGGTGATCGGTGCGTATCGGTTGCTTGGACAGATGCCGCCGAACCGAGTCGCGCTAACGGACTATGTGCGCACTCACCATCCGCGGGAACTCAAGAAACTCGAGCAGGAGCGCCGGATCTTTGAGTTTCAACAGGTGCAGTCGCTCGTGTGGCTCGGCGATCCGGCGGGGGAGTTTCACGAGCGGTTGAAGACGTGGACGGCGCCGTTGCCGTATTTGAAACAATACGAACAGCACGGTTACCCGATCTTCCAGTCGGAGCTTGGGCTCGTGCAATGCCGGGCGCTGCTGGGCATGGATAGCGAGCCGTTGAAGCCGGCGTTTTCGGATTACGTGACGGCGCGACGGCGTGCGAACGGGAGTTATAATAATACGCCGACGGCCGACGGTGGCGACGGCCACGTGATGAATACGCTGTGGGGTCTGCAGGCGGCGCGCGTGCTCGGATTGCCTGCGGAGAAAAAGGCGGAGACGATCGCGTGGTTGCGGGCGTGCCAATTGCCGAGCGGCGGGTTTACGTATCAGCCGAGTCCGGACTTTGGTGGAGTGGACGACGTGGCTTATACACGGGCGGCGTTGAAAGGGCTCAAGCTGCTCGGTGGGGAGCCGATGAATCGTGAGACGTGTCTCGCGTGGTTGCGCTCGCTTGCGAATGCGGACGGCGGATTTGCTGATCGGCCGGGTTGGCTGAGCAATCCGCTCGCGACCTATTATGCGCTCGATGCGCTCGACGCGTTGGGTGAGGTGAAGAGCGTGGCGACGATGGCACGGCGAACGGCTTCGGCGAAGCTCGTGCTGCCAGGAAATTTGCAGGTGTGGTCGATCCAGATTGAATCACATGGCACGGGTAGTCCGGCTGAGGCGGTGGCGCTGGCGGCGGCGTTGCGCATCGATTTGTGGGGAGCGAAAAATGCGAAGCCCGAGTGGCTGGCGCGGGTGCGGGCGCTGGCGGCGGAGCAGAAAGTGCCGGTGCAGTTTTTCCGGGCCAACGAAGAATATGGCACGTGGACCGATGTGCCCGGACTCGGGACTTACAGCCACATGAGCGATTTGATCGCGCCGGCCCACACGGACATCGGGCCGCCGCTCGGTACGCGGGGTGAGGCGTCGCCGCCGGTATCGTGGCCGGAATTTCGCACGCGGCGGATCGAGCCGTTGCAGCGGGGGCAGGGCCGGATGGTGTGGCAGTTTGGTGAAAATGAGGAACTGGTGCGGGCGCTCCTCGACGATTCGGTGGAGCGCGGCGGATTTGCGGCGATCAGCACGTTTCATTTCGGCAATCCCGACTTCATGAACTCGGAACCGTTTTTGCAGCGGTGGCGCGGGCGGATTCCGTATATCGGATTACAGGATGCGCACGGCACCGAGCCGTGGTGGTTTGCCGATCAGACGACCGGCTATCGCACGCTCTTCCTCGCGACGGAGCCGACGTGGGAAGGCTGGTTGAATGCGTTGCAGCGGAACTGGGTCGTCGCCGTGCGGCACGATGACATGAGCCGCGGCGAGACGTGGATGCACAGCGGCTCGGACGAAGTGCGCGATTTCGTGCAGGTGCGCGAAAGCGCGTGGCGGTGGTGGGATGATACGGACACCGCAGCGCACCGGCCCTTGGTGTCGCTCGTGGCGCTGCGGCCCGAGGATGAATTCGAGGTGGGGCGGCCGGCGAAGGGAATCGCGTTGCGGGTGCGCTGTGCGTGGAAAAATACGCCGCAGGGGATGCCGCAGACACCGCTTACGGAGTTTGTGAAGTTACGGGTAGGCGGTGCAGACGTGCTGCCGACACTCGTGGAGCGGAAGCGGCCGAACGGGAACGGGCTCGCGGATCGGTATCACCTCTACGTGTTGCCAGAGGACGCGGGTGGCGGCGCGGGTGGAAAAACGGGAACGCGCACCGCAACAGTGGTGGCGAGGGAGATTGTGACGAAGCGCGAGGTAACGCAGACGGTGCGGTTTTAGGTTTCGAGGGTAGCCGCTCGTCGGCCAGCCGGCGGGAAAATCGCGTTCGTGGCGGGGCGGCACTTTTCGACCACGGTCGCGTGGCGGCACGGCGACGAGCGGCGGAGTTATAACTTTTCGATAAACGTCAGCAGGTCGGCCATGTCTTGCACGGACATACCGGCTTCGAGGCCTTCGGGCATCAGGCTTTTTCCGGAGGAACTGCTGCCGCGGACATTCGCGCGAG
>CAMATV010000458.1 GCA_945861235.1 Opitutus sp. GAS368 | reverse complement strand
GCCCTTTTTCGCCGCCCGCGGGGCCGCCACCGGCGCGACCACTTCCGAAATCATTTCCGTCGGCGTCGACGGCGTGGGCTCGGGGGTGAGGCTGACGATGATCTGCAAAGCCTCCTGCGCGATGTCCCAGCCCGCACCACCGCGGCGTTTTTCATCGCCCCTTTTGGCCAGCAGCGAGCCAGTGCCCGTGCCGGTGCGCGCACCGCCGCCGGGTTTCGCGCGGCGGAACAGCCAGCCCCCGGCGGAAAACTTATCACCCGCATCGACATCGCCGTGATCGCCCAGATTGATCCGAGACAGAATATCCATTCGCATCGTGGGCCAGAACCAGGTGCTCTCACCCCAAACTAAGGGATTCGTGTCCGCCTTAAACTCGGCCACTTTCGCTTTGGGGGCGGAATTTTTTAGCACATCGCCCTGCGCCTCGTCGAGGCGGAGACGCAGCTCGAGCCCGGTCGCATCGACCGGCTTCGGCCGGTTGCCGGCCGCGAGCCAGGCCGCCGTGAGTTCGCGAGACCGCTCGCGCCGGGCCTCCAGTTTTTCCTGCAAGCCCGCCTTCTGCCCGAGCACAAACTCCGCCGCCGCCTTCATTTCCGGCTTCGGCAGCCGCAGCACCGGGAACGGCTCCGCGATATTGAGATCCCATGGTTTCTCCAGCGTGTTCCCCAGAAACGCGGCCAGACCATAGTGGTCCTTTTGCGAAAACGGATCGAACTTGTGGTCGTGGCACGCGGCACAGCCCGTGGTCAGCCCGAGAAAGGTCGCTCCAAATGCCTCCACGCGGTCGCGGGTTTGGTTCACATAAACTTCCTCGGTAATCGTGCCGCCCTCGTTGGTCGTAGGATTGCAGCGCACGAAACCCGTCGCCGCCAATTGGTCGAGCGTGCGGGCCGGCAGCAAATCGCCGGCGAGTTGCTCGCGCACAAACGTGTCGAAGCGTTTGTTCGTGTTGAATGCACCGATCACGTAATCGCGATACGGCCAAATCGCCCGGTAGTTGTCGAAGTGGATACCGTGCGTGTCCGCGTAGCGCACGTAGTCGAGCCAGTAGCGCGCGCGGTGTTCGCCAAAGCGGGGGCTCGCGAACAGCCGATCCACCACGCGCTCGTAAGCCTCGGGTGCCTTGTCCGCAACAAACGCTTCGACGTCCGCTGACGTCGGCACGATCCCGGTCAGGTCGAGCGTCACCCGACGGATCAAGGTGCGCCGGTCTGCTTCCGCGGCCGGCGTAAGTCCATTTTGAGCCTGTCGCGCGACGACAAAGGCATCGATCGGATTGCGAATGCCCTTCGCCTGCGCCCGCGCGACCGTTGGGACCACAGGGCGGATCGGCGAAATGAACGACCAGTGTTGCTCATACACCGCGCCCTCGGCGATCCACCGTCGCAACGCGGCGATTTCCTCGGGTTTGAGGGTTTTGTGACTCTCGGGCGGCGGCATGATTTTCTTTTCATCCTTCGACGAGATCCGCTCGACGAGCGGACTGGCATCGGGCTTGCCGGGCACAATCGCGGGCTCGCCATCCTTGCGCTTCGCGGTGGCTGACTCAAAGCGGTCGAGCCGCAACTCCGCCTTGCGCGCCGCCGCGTCGATGCCGTGGCACGCGTAGCAGTTCTCCGCGAGGATGGGCTGGATGTGCGTGTTAAACGAAAGCTTGGGCGCGGCAGGCGTAGCCGAACGAACGGCACCCGCCGTCACCATCAACACTGGGGCAAAGAGGAAAACGAGACGACGCATCGGGGGAAATGTTAGGACGAGACCTTAAGACAACGTTTCCAAGCGAATACCCCCAAGGCCGCGTAGCAAGCCCTCGTCTGCTGGCAGACGTCTGCTTCTGGGCGCCGAAGACCTTTCCTTTTGCCCAACCACCTCCGTTCCCGGACACCTTTCAGGCCAGAATCCCCTGGATCACTCCGCCGCCTTCCACGCCGGTGAGTTTGGCGTCGAGCCCTTGGAACTTCACCGTGAACGCGTCGGGGCGGATGCCAAGCTGGTGCAGCATCGTCGCGTGGAGGTCGTGGACAGTGCAGATGTTTTCCATCGCGGCGTAGCCGAGTTCGTCCGTCGCTCCGTAAACCCGACCGCGCTGCACACCGCCGCCGGCGAGCCACATCGACATCGACTTATTGTGGTGGTCGCGGCCGACGGTGCCTTTGTTGCCTTGCGACATCGGCGTGCGGCCAAACTCGCCGGTCCACACGACGAGCGTGTCATCGAGCATCCCGCGCTGCTTGAGATCGGTAATGAGCGCGGCGCAGGCTTGGTCGACCTCCTTGGCGCGGAGCGGCAACTCCTCCTTCAGCAGACTGTGGTGATCCCAATCGCGGTGGTAGAGCTGGATAAAACGTACGCCGCGCTCCGCGAGACGGCGCGCGAGCAGGCAGTTCGCGGCAAACGAACCGTCGCCCGGCGTGCAGCCGTAGAGTGCCAGGGTGCGCGCGTCCTCGCCGCGCAGATCAGTCAACTCGGGCACGCTCGCCTGCATCTGGAACGCCATCTCATATTGCGCGATGCGGGTCGCGATCTCGGGGTCGTGCACGAAGGCGTCGTGTTGGCGGTTCAACGCAGTGATCGCCTGCACGTCGGCGCCCTGCTGCGCACGCGAAACGCGACCGGGATTGGTGAGGTAGTGCACGGCGTCGCCGCGACCGTTCAGCTGCACGCCTTGAAAACGGCTCGGCAAGAACCCGCTGCTCCATTGCCGCGTCGCGATCGGTTGCGGCGAGCGACCCGGGCCCGTGGACACCATCACGACAAATCCCGGCAAATTTTCCGCCTCACTGCCGAGCCCGTAGTTCACCCATGCCCCCATGCTCGGACGCCCCGCGATCTGCGAGCCGGTGTTCATGAACATGTGAGCCGGATCGTGGTTGATCGCGTCCGTCGTCATCGAACGAATGATACAAATATCGTCCACGACGGAGCCGATGTGCGGAAAGAGGGAACAGATCTCTGTCTGATTTTTCCCGAATTTCGCGAACGGAAACTGCGGCGCATGACACACGAGTCGTTGCCCCTGCAACTGGGCGAGCTGTTGTCCGCGCGTCAGACTCTCCGGCATCGCCTCGCCGTGTAATTCCGCGAGCTTCGGCTTCGGATCGAAGGTCTCAAACTGCGACGGGCCTCCCGCCATCGTCAGCCAGATCACGCGTTTGGCCTTTTGCGGCAGCGGGAGTGGGTACACCACCCCGCGGGCCGCCGGGCGCGCCGACGCCGCGTGGAGTGACGATGATTTTTCGAGCAGCGAAGCCAGCGCGACCGCGCCAACGCCGTGCGAGACGCGTCCAAGAAACGCGCGGCGGGTTTGAAACGGAGTCGGAAAATAATTCATGGGTGGATCGATGAGTGTAGCCCTGCTCGTGAGAGCAGGGACCGAGGGGCGTTCAAACGCGGTCCGTCCCGCCTCTCGCGAGGCGGGCTACGGCGAACCCTGCGCGGCGTAGTCTCAGTTGTCATTCGCGCGTGATGAACTCG
>CAMATV010000457.1 GCA_945861235.1 Opitutus sp. GAS368 | reverse complement strand
TCCCGACCGAGCGGACTCAATCCGCCCCATTCCGCGCCGCGGGGATCGGTCGACGCGTCGGCCACATCATTGTTGAGCATGTGCGTGAGCCCGAGCATCCGCACCCCGAGCGCATAAAATTTCGCCACATTGCCCGGATCGCGTCCCAGCGAGTAGGCATTTTCGATGCTCAGATAGATCGCGCGCTTGCCCTCGGCCTTTAACCGCAGGCCATCTTCGGCCGTCAGCGCCAACCCACACGCGGTGGCGTTCGCGGCCAGCACCGCATGCGTGCGCTCAAAACAGCGCAGCGCCCGCTCGTGGGCGCGCCGCAGGCCCGCGGATGTCCGCGCGAGTTGCCCCACGTAAACCGCATACACCAACGCGTCGATCCCGCCCTCCCGCATGCGCGGCAGATCACATTGCGAGCGGTCCGTCGTGGCATCGTGCCGCGCGGCGAAGTCCCAGCCCTCGCGCAGGAAGCTCGCCGTGGGCGTATCGCTATGCGTGTCGATCGTGAAAAGTCGCTCGTGCAGGGCGGCCGACTGCGCAGCCGAAGCCGCGGCGGAGAATGGGATCATCCGGTAAAGGAAAACTCGGGGCGCCCGGCGGGCAAACGCTTCTTTCCAACCCATGCCATCTCCGAGGTTGCACTGCGCAATTTCCACGGCTCTTTCTTCGGGAATCCTCCATGTCCTCCCCCGTTGAAAACGTCGTCATCATCGGCACCGGTTGCGCCGGCCTTACCGCCGCCATCTACACCGCGCGTGCCAGCCTCAATCCGCTCGTCCTCGAGGGTCCCCTCCCTGGGGGCCAACTCACGACCACCAGCGAAGTCGAAAACTTCCCCGGTTTCCCGCATGGCGTGGACGGCTTCCAGCTGACGCAAAACATGCGCGAACAGGCTACGCGCTTCGGCACACGCTTCGAGTCGGCCTTGGTGAACAAGGTGGATTTCACCTCCATGCCGCGCAAATTATTTTGCGGCGACCGCGTGATTCTCGCCCAAACCGTCATCATCGCGACCGGTGCCTCGCCACGGCTTACCGGTATTCCCGGCGAAAAGGAACTCTACGGCGGCAAGGGTGTGACCACCTGCGCGACCTGCGACGGCGCATTCTACCGCAAGATGGAGGTCGCCGTCCTCGGCGGCGGCGACAGCGCAGCAGAAGAAGCGCTTTTCCTCACCCGTTTCGCGAGCAAAGTCTATCTGGTCCACCGTCGCGATACACTGCGCGCCTCGAAGATCATGGCCGACCGCGCGGTCGCTCACGAAAAAATCCAGTGTGTGTGGGACAGCGTTCCGGTCGAAGTCCTCGGCGTGCCCGAGGGTGCCGTCCGCGGCCTCCGCGTGAAGAACGTCAAGACCGGCGTCGAGACTGTGCTGCCCGTCAAAGGCATCTTCGTCGCCATCGGCCACATCCCCAACACCGGTCCCTTCGCCCCACCGCTCGATATCGATGAGGGCGGTTACTTCACACCGCAGCCCGGCTCGCAGGTGCAGACCAACGTCCCCGGAGTCTACGTCGCGGGCGATTGCTCCGACCACGTTTACCGCCAGGCCATCACCGCTGCGGGCATGGGTTGCGCCGCCGCCATTGAGGCCGAGCGCTGGCTCGCCGAACACCACGCCTGAGTCCGAAGGGAGCGGCGGTTTCCCCACCGCCGGCAGCTACCACGCGAACGCCCCGCCCATGACCACTTCGCGTCTCGCCGCCCTCCACCGCTCGCTCGGCATCCCCGCCGACTACAGTGCCGCGCGCCACCTGCGCGCCTTCCGCGAAGCCGATGCCGGCCGCCTGATTCTGGTCGGCCACGATCCCACCGACGGGAAGCCCGTGCGCCTCGCACCCCGCGCCGCCGCCGCTTGGCGCCGGATGCGCGACACCGCTGCGGCTGACAGCATCACCCTCCTCCCGCTCTCGGGCTTCCGCAGCGTGCGTCGCCAGACGCTGCTCATCCGCCGCAAACTCGCCGCCGGTCGCCCGCTCGACGACATTCTCCGCTACGTCGCGGCGCCCGGCTTCAGCGAACACCATACCGGACGCGCGATCGATATTGGCACTCCTGAAGACGTGAGTGTCGAAGAATCCTTCGCACGCACGGCGGCGTTCCGCTGGCTCCGCCGCCGCGCCGGCGCGTTTGGTTTTACGATGACCTACCCGCGTCGTAATGCCCACGGCATCGGCTACGAGCCCTGGCACTGGTGCTGGCGGCCTGAAACCACCCGGGGTCATGCAAGAGCGGGCAGGACGAGGGCGCCGACGCCCACCCTCGCGCCTACCTGCGAAAAAATTCGAACGCCGACCTGAGTTTCACCCAGAGCGAACCGGGTCGCCGATCAAGAGCTGGGCAAAAGAGCGTTGGGCTTGCCCACAAAAAAGGCGGCCGTAAATAACGGCCGCCTCAGTTCACAACCGTAACATGGCCTCAGAATTCGTAGCGCGCGCTGAGTAGAATTGACCAACGGGTCGCTGCCGGCTCACCACGGCCCAACGACGGATTGAACGATCCCGTCGGCAAAGTCGTGCTGACGTTGCTGTAAACGTATTGGTTCGCCACGCCGTCATACGCGGCAGCAGCAATACCTTCGCGTTTGATAAAAAACTGATTGCTGCCGCGAATCAGACCCCACTTTTCGTTGAGCAGATTGCCCAAGTTCAATACGTCCATTCCGAGGACAAGCTTGTGACGCCAGAACGGCAGTTTGACGTCCTGTTTGATCGAGAGGTCAAACTGGCTGACCGTCGGATAATTGTTCGATCCCGCCTCGACCGCCCGGCCTTCCGTGAGGCCGAATTGATCGACGATCGCGAAAAAGCGGTCGCGGTCAGCCGGTGTCGCGAAACGTACGAGGGGGTCGCCACCGCGCCGGGGAATGTAGGCCAGATCGTTTTGGGTTTGGCTGTCGCCATTCGTGTCTCCGGTAAACACGAAGCTGAAAGGATAGCCCGTGCGCAGTTCGTAAAGCAGCCCGACGCTGGTGCGGTAGCCTTTCGCCAATTCAAAATCTTTCGCGACATTCACCAGCACCTTGTTGCGGATTTCGAGCTCGCTGCGGTGTTTCTCAGCAACGTTGGTGTTAAAAATTGCGCGGTTATTCCAATTAGACGCTGCCACGGACGAGGTGCCGAAGAGCACTTCGTCAGCCTTGTTATGAACGTAGGCTGCTTTCCACGACCAGCCGCTGCGGGAGCGGGGTTTTTCAAACGAAAGCGACATCGTGTTCGTGCCTCCTTGATCGGTATTGCCGAGCTTGATCAAGCGGTTGGTGAAGGCCGTGCTCACCAGGCGCGTGCCGCTCGAATTTGCGGCAAACGCATTCCAATATAACTGGCGACCATCGGGGCCGGTCCGCGTCGGGGCGAGGTTGATGTTCTGGTAGAACACATCCTGATTGACCCACGTCTTCTCAAACTCGGCCACGATCTTGATGTTCCAGAGATCGATGCCGCGCTCGAAGGCGATGTTGGCCTTGTAGCGGGAGGGCAGCTCAAAATCTGGGTCGAGGAACGCCAC
>CAMATV010000456.1 GCA_945861235.1 Opitutus sp. GAS368 | reverse complement strand
GACGAGCGGGGCTGTGGCGGCACCTATAAAGAGAAGTACGATGGAAAATGGTACGCTTATAATGTCGATGCTGGGGGAACTTTGTCGTTCACAGAGGGCATCGACAATAGTGTCGTCATTTCGCCGGTCGCCATTACCGCCCAGCCCGTTGCCGTAACCGTCGTCGTCGGCCAAGCCGCCACCTTTTCGGTGCAGGCCTCCGGCAGCCCCGCCCCCGCTTTCCAGTGGTACAAGAACGCCACCGCGATCACCGGCGCGACGTCCTCGACCTACTCGATCAGTTCCACCGCAACCAGCGACGCGGGTAGCTATACCGTGGTCGTGACCAACAGCGCTGGGTCGGTGACCAGTAGCGCCGCCGCGCTCACCGTGAATGTGCCTCCAGCAATCTCCGGCGCTCCCGCCAACGTCACGATCCCGAACGGCGAGCGGACTCAGTTGAAGGTTACCGCTACCGGCTCTGGGACGCTCACCTACCAGTGGTACCAAGGGCAGAGTGGCACCACGACAACGCCGGTAGCAGGCGCCACGAGCCCGACCTTCACCACGCCCGCACTCACGGCGACCACGAGCTATTGGGTGCGAATCACCGACGGCAACGGAGCGGTGACGGACAGCCCGACAGTCACCGTGACGGCATCGGCGACTTCCCCGCTGGCGGTAACGCAGCAGATCGTCGGGCCGGGTTACTCAGCCGGAGGAGCAGTGGTTGTCACCAACACGATCACCTACACCGGCACGGCCCCCAGCCGGATTGACTGGGCCACGCTGCTCCCGGCGGGTTGGAAATACCTCGGCAGCGGTGGCAGTGAAGGTGGAGCACGGCCACCCTACGAGCGCGGCGATCTGCTCGACTGGTCGTGGACGACGGTTCCCGCCAGCCCGATCAAGTTTAGCTACATGGTCAGTGTTCCGGCCGGCACCACCGGCGATCAAGTGATCTCGTCGATCGTTACCAGCCAGACAGAGGGCACGAGCTACCGGACGATGGCGAAACCCGACCCCTTAGTGCTCCATTCCGCCTCGGGGCACTCGGCCGACAGCAACCGTGACGGCAAGATCAGCCTCATCGAACTTACTCGCGTGATCGAACTCTACAACCACCGCTCCGGTACATCCCGCACCGGGCAATATAAGACGCAGCCCGGTTCGGAGGATGGATTTGGACCAGGGCCTTGAGAACAGAGGGTTTGGGCCAGCCCGGAGCGCGGGCGACGATCAAACGGCTAAACCCCTCCCGGACCCGATCCCCCTGAAAATCCAGTCCCCGATCAGTCAGTGAGTTCCCCTGATGTGCCCAGTTTCATTATTTTATTCTATGCCCAACCATCGCCTCCCCCGCCTCCTCCTCGCCGTTGTGACCTTCGCCGTCGCTTCGATTGCCCGCGCTCAACCGACCTACAAGTCTCTTCCGGTATTTGGGCTCCAGTTCGAGCATGATTATAGGCAGTCTTCGACCGCCGGCTCAAGGCTCGCGTCACCGGCGGCCGTTTTCTATGCGTTTTTGCTGCCAAACACACCGGGCTCCGTCCGCCTTCCTTCCGGCACGACGTCGACGATTCCGTTCAACGGCCAAATCTAGCAGGGCTTCCCCACCTTCGCGGCGTTTGATGCTGCCTACCCCGCTGGAACCTACACCTTGACGGCTGGCAATGCGGCAGGGATTTCGCTCGTGGTGCCGGCGAACCCATTCCCGGCGGATATCCCGCAGGTGGTGGGCGGCACGTGGAACGCGGCCGGCCAGTTGGTCGTCAATCCCACCATCGACACCACGATCACGATAAACAGCTACGCCGGTTACGGCAGAGCCGGCGTGGACACCCAGATCAGCTTCATCGTTAACACCACCAACGGCGACACTGCCATCGGCCGCGAGCAAAACAGCTCCGATGTGGCGTCACCCTTCACCACTTTGACGATTCCGGCCGGCACGTTGGTGGCGGGCAGGCCCTACTTCGCCAGCATCTCATTCGGGATCGCGCATGTGGCGAATACGACGGCGGTTCCCGGAGCCGTGGTGGTTGTTTTCGCCAACAACTATTTGGACTTTCCGCTCGCCGTGGTTGCGCCGGCCAACGGCGCGCCGACGATCGCGGCGCAACCGGTCGCGAAGACGGTCGCGACAGGCAGCACCGTGGTTTTCTCGGTCGCGGCCAACGGGCTGCCGGTGCCGACCTATCAGTGGCGGCTTGGCACCACGCCCCTCACGACCGCGGCGAGCAGGAATGCGACCTACGTGTTCAACGGCACGGCGGCGAACGCGGGAGCCTACAACTGCGTCGTCACCAATTCCGTTGGCTCGGTCACGAGTGCCGACGCGGTGCTCACGGTGAACAATGTCGCCGCGACCGCCGTGGGCCGCCTGGTGAATCTTTCCGTGCTGGCGCCGACCGGTCCTGGCGCGCAGTTGCTCACGATGGGCGCGACGGTGGGCGGGCAGGGCGCGGCCGGCCCGGCGGCGCTGGTCATTCGCGGGATCGGGCCGACCCTCGGCACCTTCGGGGTCGGCGGCGTGCTGACGGATCCGGTGCTCTCCATTTTCCCGGCCGGCAGCACGACGGCGAGCGCGACGAACGACAATTGGGGTGGCACGCCGGCGCTCGTCACGGCGTTCGCCAACGTCGGCGCCTTCGCGCTGCCGACGACGAGCCTCGACAGCGCTGCGCTGCTCACGCCGTCGGCCGGTGGGTTCACCGTGCAGGTGGCGGGGAAGGGCAGTGCGACCGGCACAGTCATCGCGGAGGTCTACGACGCCTCCGGTTCGACCCGCACGGCCACGACTCCGCGGCTGACCAATCTTTCGACCCTGACTTCGATCGCTGTGGCGGATACTCTTGCCGCCGGCTTTGTGATCGGTGGATCGACCGCGCGCACCGTACTCGTGCGCGCCGTGGGTCCGACACTCGGAACGGCGTTCAGGATCGACGGGGCGATGGAGGACCCCAAGCTGGAACTCTTCAACAACGATACCGGAGCAAAGATCGCCGAGAACGACAACTGGGCCGGAGCGTCATGGCTGAGCAGCACCCATGCTGCCGTCGGCGCGTTCGCGCTCGGTGGCACCGCGACCAAGGATGCCTCGCTCGTCATCACCCTCGCGCCCGGGGCCTACAGTGCCCGGGTGAGCGGCGTCAATAGCGGCGCCGGCACCGCGATTATCGAAGTGTACGAAGTGCCGTGAACGGGCGTCGCTTCGCGCCGTCGCCGCGCAAAAACCCCTCCCGGACCCGATCCCCCTAAAAATCCAGTTTCCTATCAGCCCCCGCCCCAAAATCGGATTTTGGCCGTGACAGAAAGAAACAGGGTCAACGTTGCGACCCAACCGATTAATAATTGAGCACGATGGCTGAACAGACTACGCTCTTTCGCGCTCGTGTACCGACCCGCCGCCTTCGCAGGGCAGAAATCGTTCTTTCGCGCCTCGGCTTAAAGCCGAGCGATGCCTTCAACATGTTCTTGGCGAAAATCGAAGACGAAGATGACTTTCCTTTTGATGTGCGGCG
>CAMATV010000455.1 GCA_945861235.1 Opitutus sp. GAS368 | reverse complement strand
GCGGAAGGAGCGTCGGGGCGTCACGCCACGCGCGCAGGTGCGGCTCGCCCGGAGCTCGGGCCGCACCCTTTGACGAATCATACCAGCGTCTCGTGATGTTTGGACGATAGTCGAAACACCACTCGCTCACGCTCGCAGCTACTAGAAGTCAAAAACTCAAATGACTTTGGTATCAGAACGTACCGCGCAGGCCGAGGGACCAGATGGAGCCGTAGGAATTCGTCTGGCTGCGGCGCGCGTAGTCGGGCGTCGCGTCGGCGTAGCGGGCGTAGGTGCGCCAGCGGTTGAACACGTTGGTGCCGGTCAGGAAGAGCGCGAGGCGCGAGGTCATTTGGTAGCTGGCGTTCATATCCATCACGACGGCAGGATTGAAGTAGAGGCTGGCGTTGGCACCCTGGGTGGTGGAGACACCTTGGTTCTGCTCGCCGCGGACGTTCCAGTTCAGCGAGACGGAGAAGGGGCGCCGGGAGTAGGTGACGCCCCCGTTCACCGTGAGGGGGAGGAAGCGCGTGAAGGAGCCGGGCACGGTGCTGTCGAGTTTCAGTTTGGTGCCGTTGGCGAAGACCGAAAAGTAGCGGGCCCAGCCGCCGACGTTCTTGAGGGATTGGCGGGCGCTAAACTCGGCGCCGTTGATGTGGGCGTTGCCGACATTGGCGGTGGTGGTGAGTTGCCAGCCGAGGTAATCGTCGTCGAAGCCGATGGACTCGAGATCGGTGGCGGTGGCGATTTTGTTCACGGTGGCGAAGAAATTTTTGATGTCCTTGCGGAAGACGCCGGCGGTGAACGAGCCGCCTGAATCGGTGTAATACTCGGCGGAGAAGTCGTAGTTGTGCGCGGTGTAGGGCTTCAGGCCGACGTTGCGGACGTTGATCACTCCGGGGACCGCACTGAAGTTGGTCGGGTCGACGTCGTTGACGGTGATGGTCGAGTTCGGGGTGATGGAAGGGAAGTCAGGGCGGCCGTAGGTGCTCGCGTAGGCGAGGCGGAGGACGATGTTGGCGGTGGCGTTGAAGTTGAGGTGCAGGCTGGGATAGTAGCCGTCGTAGGTGACATCGGAGCGGGCGCCGCGCTCGGTGCGGATGAGGCGGAGTTCCTCGATGGAGCCAGCGGCGCCGGCCTCGGGCTTGCGGATGAGGGGGCCGCGCGGGACGGTCGCGGTGGGCGTGCCGTGGGCGAAGGTGCCGTCGGCGTTGCGGACGAAAACGTTGGTGGGCTCGATGAGGGCGCCGGCGCCCTTGTCGTTGACTTTCTCATACCGGACGCCGGTGAGGAGCTGGAGGCGGTTGAAGAGGCGGATTTCGCCCTGGAGGTAGCCGGCGGTGATGGTTTCCCGGAGCTGATCGGAGCCGTTGATGCGGTTGACTTCGGCGGTGACTCGTTGCGCGGCGGTCTGGGTGAAGAGCGCGGGATTTTGGCGCCAGGCGGTGACGGCGCGGTTGGGTGAAACGAAAGGCAGATTATCGTAGCCGAAGTAGTTGGGTCGGTTGCCGTAGACTTGGTATTGGAAGGGGAGCGGAGTGGTGTCACCGGCGACGGTGGGGACGTAGGTGTAGCTGTAGTTGTAGACGTGGCGGTCGCGGATCTGCTCCTTCTGCGAGGCGCCGGTCTGGAGGGAAGCGGGGAGGCCGAAGACGTTGAATTTACGCTTCACGTTGAAGTCGCCGCCCTCGACGTTTTCGCTGACGTCGCCGGCGGAGGAGGTGTTGGCGGTGGTCAGCACGTAGTTCCGCAGGTCGTAGAGATTAACGAGGTTGTTGGCGTTGTCGTAGGCGATGACGGTGGCGGGGCCGACGTCGCCGATGTTTTCGAAATGGATGCGGACGGGATTGCGGAGGGAGACGGCGACGTTCTGGAAGTGGCCGCGTTCCTCGAAGCGGCGCCACGTCTGGGAATCGGAGGCGTAGATGCCGACATCGGCGCGCCAGTCGCCGTCTTCGTAGCGGTAGCGGGCGTTGGCGCTGATGGTGCGGGCGGCGAGGTGGAGGAGGTTGTTGGTCAGGGTGACCGCGCCGCGGCCGGTGCCGCCGCGGGTGAAATCGGGGCCGTAGGAGAGCGAGGTACCGTCGGCGATGGAAGGCGTGGCGACCGTGCCGGCATTGAAGGTCATGCTATTGTTACCGTTGAAGTCCTTGTAATGATTGAGGGTCGTGCCGACGGAGAGGACGGAGTTGCGGGTGACGCGGTAGTCGGCCTTCAGGCCGAGGGACTCGCGCTCATACCACTTGGGTGCGTCGATCACTTGGAACGACTGGAGGTAGGGCTTGGCGGTGGTGGCACCGGTGCCGGCGGCGACGGCGTTCCAAGTTTTGGGAATGATGTTCTGTTCGTTATATTTTTCGGAAAAGCTGCCGGTGACGACGATGCCGAAGCTTTTGTTCACGGGGAGGGTGTAGTCGAAATCGAAGCCGGGCTTGATGCGGTGGATGGATTCCTCGAAGGGGAAGGGCTGCTTCTTGAGCTGGAAACCGTCGCTGGTCGTGGTGGCCGTGACGCGGAAATTAAACTGGGGGCGGGAACGTTCGAAGGAGCTTTTGCTGACCATGTTCACCGAGCCGGAGAGGCTGGAAGCGGAGGTGGCGGGCGTGGGGACTTTGTAGACCTCGATGCGGGCGATGTTATTGATGGAGCTTTGCGTGAAATCAAATTTGCGGCTGGTGCCGGTGCTGGTGGCGTTGGCCATCTGGCCGCCGTCGGCGGAGACCTCCGTGAGTGAGGGATCCATGCCGCGCAGGCCGATGGAGAGGGGCATGGCATCGGAGTAATCGATGGCGACGCCGGGGAGGAACTTCATAAATTCGGCGACGTTGCCTTCGGCGATGTCACCGAAGGCGTCGGTGGCGACGACGTTTTTGATATTAGCGGCGAAGCGCTGTTCGTTCGTGGCAAGGGCTTCGCCTTCGGTGACTTTCGAGGTGGAGGCGACGAAGGCGTCCATTTTCACGATGCCGGATTTGTCGCCGGAGGCGGCTTTGGCGTTCAGGCCGAAATCGCGTTCGGAATTCTGGCCGGCGGTGACGGGGACGGTGGCCGTGAGCGGTTCGAGGCCCGAATAGAAAGCTTCGATTATGGCGGAGCCGGCGGGAACGAGGGAGAGCCGGTAAGAGCCGGTCTCATCCGTGAACGCGACGAGTTCGCTGCCTTTGACGGTGACGCGGGCGTTCTTGAGGTAGCGACCGGTAGCTTCACTTTGGACGCGGCCGGAGAGCGTGCCGGTGGCGGCGGGCGTGGTTTGGGCGGGCGCGGAGGCGAGGCCGGCGCAGAGGAGCAGCACGGCCAGGCAAGCACGGACAGCAGAGGCCAAGGTGTCGCGGCGGGATTCAGTGGTTTTCATATGAGGGGTCAGAACGTCCCTCGGGACGACGGCGTGTCGAGGCGGATCACGGTTCGACACTTAATGTTAACACCGCCGTGCTATTGGGGGGCAAGTCTGGGGCTATACTCTCACCGATTTTTTTACACGGCGAAGGATGGGAATGGGGTTGCGGGTGCGCGCCCCCCACATTTGTATA
>CAMATV010000454.1 GCA_945861235.1 Opitutus sp. GAS368 | reverse complement strand
GTGAGCGGTTTGTCCGTGTCCTTCGTGAGCCGCTTCAGGGGTGAGATCGTGCGGCTGACGCCATCTTGCAGCGCCTTGTCTGCGCCCATTCGCCCCAAGAGGGCTTTGATGTCCGGCCACTGCGTGACGTTGTCATTGGAATAGCCGCTGGGGCTGTTGAGGTTGGACACACCGGCGGTGAAGGCCGCCATTTGGAAAAAATCTTTCTGCGTCACCGGCTCAAGCGGATGGTCGTGGCACTGGGCGCACTCCATGCGGGTGCCGAGAAAAACGCGCGACAGGTTCGAGGCGTGGTCCAATGGCATGCCGAGATCGCGCAGGAAAAATCCGGCCGCCCCGTTTTCCCAGAGGTAGCCGCCGGCGGTGATGAGTCGGCGTACGGTTTCGTCGTGCGGCAGACCCGAACGAATGGCGGCCTTCACCCAGTCGTCGTAGAGCCAGGCCGGTTGCCCGCCGGCCAGCGCGCGGGGGTTGATCCGGAGCTGGTCCGCCTTCCAGTTATACGTGTGGCTCACATAGCCCTCGCCCGCGAGCAGCTCGTCGATCAGCCGGGCCCGCCGGTCGTCGCCGGCCGAAGCAAGGAACCGCGTGCTTTCCTCCAGACTCGGGATGCGACCGACGACATCCAGATACACGCGGCGCAAGAATACCTCGTCGCTGGCGGGCGCGTTTAGTTTCGTGCCTTTCGCCGCATGGTGGCGGTCGATCAACCCGTCCACTTGGCGCGCGACTGCCGGCACCGCCGCGCGAGAAACGGGCGCGCCGGGCGCGGCGAGCGGCGCATCGCGATGCTCGAATTTTACCCATCCGTCCAGCTTGGCCCCGGCGGTGATCCACGCGTGCAGCGTCGCCCGCTCGTCATCGGAGAGCGGCTGCGCCCCGCCCTTCAGCGGCGGCATCACGTCCTCATCGGTGGGCGGCAGCGAGACGCGCCGCAGCAACTCGCTTTCGTTGGGCATGCCGGGCACGATGACCCCGGCGTCGACAATCCCTTCCGTCGAGTCCAACCGCAGATCGCCCTTGGGCTTGGGCTGTTTCTCACTGTGACAACTGAAGCAGTGGCGATACAGCACCGGCAGAATATCCGCTTCAAAGCGGGGCGTCTCGGCGGCGCCGAGCGCGGCTGCGAATGCGAGGAAGAGGAGCGCTGAGAATTTCATGACGCGTCAGCCCGACTGCTGCCCGTCGGGAAGCGGGATTTCGATGGTGAGCCGGCCTGATCGGGATTGAGCGCGGCACTCACGAACCGTGACGGCCGCGGCGTTTGGGCCGAACTTCCCGCAACCGCGGTTTGATGAAGTAACGCCGCCAACCAACCGGTCGGCATGAAGCGAGTCGCGGGCAAGGCGGCGGACGTGGTCATGGGTTAACGGGGTTGATGCAGACGGACGATGGGCCGAGAAAGCACGGATGGTTTCCCGCTGAATGCGATGCGACGATGGAGTCATTGAAACCGTTCAATTCGTAGGGGTGGTTCGGCGGGTAGCCCCAGATTCCGGCCTGCGCCCGCTGCGTCTTGGGTTGCCGCCGGCGGAGTCCCTACACGCCCCAACCGGGGCGATAGACGTAGCCGGGACCGGCGAAGACATCGCAATCCGGGCGGTTGGGAAAACGGCCTGAGGCGGCATCCCACTCGAGGCGGGCCTGGGCGCGTTGCGCGGCGACGCCGAGCAGCACGACTTCGGTGAGGCCGGCGGCGTAATCGAAATTCGAGCCGCACTTGGGACCGCCGCGGATGGCGGCCGCCCATTCGGGGAAAGGCCCGCCCGTGATGCGCGGGATGGACTTCGGCGGCAGCGCGCCCGCCATCGCCTGCATGCGCTCCTCGGGCAAAAGACGGCAGGAGCCGCTGTGCGAGGTGACGCTCATGATGCCCTTGGTCCCGTAAAAGAGACTGCCGCCGCTCTCGGAGAGTTTGAACCCGGGGACCGGCAGCGGTGGTTTCATCGTGCCGTCGAACCACTTCATTTCCACGGGGCCACGGCCGCCGCGCGCCGGGAATTTCCACGTCACCGCGGTAGAGGCCGGGAAGGTTTTTGCATACTGCTTTGTGGTGGCGGCCTCCACGCTCGTGGGCGAACCGAGATCGAGCGCGTAGAAAGGCGCGTCGAGTTGATGGCACCCCATGTCGCCCAGAGATCCGGTGCCGTAGTCGGCGAAGCCGCGCCAAAAGGAAGGCACGAGTTCGGGACGGTAAGGACGCTGCGGCGCCACCCCGAGCCAGAGATCCCAGTCCAACGTCGCGGGCACAGGCGTCTCCTTGGGATTCGCGTCAGGGTCGAAATCGGCCGGGTGAAACCACGGCGTGCGGGGGCGGTCCGTCCATGTGTGCACGGTGTGGACCTCGCCGATCAGGCCGGCTTGCACCCACTCGCGGGCGAGGCGAATGCCCTCGGCCGTGCGGCCCTGGTTGCCCATCTGGGTCACGACCCCGGCGGCTTTGGCGGCCGCATGGAGCCGCCGCACTTCGGTGAGGCAGCGGCACATCGGTTTCTCGACGTAGACGTGCTTCTTCGCGGCGATCGCGGCCATCGCGATCGGGAAGTGCATGTGGTCCGGAGTCGCGATCGCCACGGCGTCGATCTTGTCTGCCATCTGCTCAAACATCACGCGGAAGTCCTTGAACCATTTGGCGTCTTTGAGCCGATTCGTGTCGGGCCCCGCCTTTTTGCCACCGGCGATTCCGGCGCGACTGCGCTTGTCGTCTACATCACACAGCGCGACGAATTGCTCGTCTGCCAGTCCGGAGAGCGACGCGCCGCCGCGGCCGCCCACGCCGACTTGCGCGATGCGCAGGCGTTCGTTAGGCGAACGCGTGCCTTGGCCGCGCAGGCCATGTGGCAAAATCAGAATCGAGCCAAACGTGGCTCCGGTCGCCAGAAACTGGCGACGCGTTGAGACGGGCGGCGGGGAGGAGCGACCGCGAGAATGTAAGGGTAGGTTCATCGTGAGAGGGATGGCCGTCGCGCGTCACGACCTGACGGCGAACGATGCAAGGTGGCGTTTAGGGTGTGATGGGGGAAAGAGGCCGCGGGCGTCTTCATTTTAGAAGAAGCCGGCCGACCGGCGATCTTTCAGCGGAACCGGAATTCGACTGCACCTCAAACCAGAATTCCAACGGCGCGTCGCCCGCGACGGGCAGCGTAAAATCGAAGGGATAGGATGCGTCGGACAGGGCGCGGAATTCACCGGCGCCTTGTCGATAGTGGACCGTGCACTTCGTCACGACGCGCTCCTGATCGGGTAAGTAAACGTAAGCACTCGTCAGTTCGCCGGCGCCGAACGAGAGCACAACGCCGCGCGCGCCGCGCCAGCCGAGGTCGACGACGCTTTCCGCCGGGAGTCGTGCGGCGCGGCTGAGAATCTGGTCCTGAAACTCCACGCGCGGTTTCACGCCACTGATGATCAGCGTGGTGATGCCCTCCGAAGCGACGTTTACGGCGATGCGACCATCGGCTGTCAGCGGTTCTTCGCGGACGCGCCGGTTGTTCTCCCAGACGGTCACTTTCGCGT
>CAMATV010000453.1 GCA_945861235.1 Opitutus sp. GAS368 | reverse complement strand
CGCCGCACTGGCCGGCACCGGCCGCGCGCGCACGCGAGCGAGCCAGAGATCGTAATGGGGAAGTAATGACGGAGGCTGCGGTGGCGGCGGCTTGATTCCGGGAGGCAGCGGTTTTGGCGGCAGTGGCGGCGGGAGCGGAGCCGTGGCCTGTTTCGCGCCTTGGATTTCATCGATGCGTTGCTCGAGCCAATCGGCATATTCCTCGTAGCCGGGGAGCAGGCGCAGCCCGATGAGCGCGGCGCGGGCTTCGGCTTCGTAGGCGGCGAGAGCGGAGAGATCGTCGCTTTCGAGCGCGCGTTGGAGCCGCACGGCAAACGCGTCCCACTGCTCTTTCGAGGGAAACGCATACTGCTCTTTAATCTCCGGTGGCGCGAACTGGTCGAAGAGCGATTTGCCCAGTTGGAAAAGTTCGTCGGGTGTCGGGTCGGCCGGTGCATTTTTCGGCGCGGGCGTTTGGGCGGCGAGCGGGAGGGCGACGAGTAGAGCGCCGGTCAGAGTCCGGCAAAACGTGTAGGCCCGGGCGCCGAACGGGCAGCCCGGCCAACGGCCGGGCCTACAATCAGACGGATAATCCGACGAGGTTGGTTTCATGGGTTCAGCGCCCTCATGACCGCCGCTTTCAATTTCAGTGCTGGTTGTTCGGTGAGAGCGGGCGGGTTTTCACCGAGATAATTTTTGGCGTTCTTCGCGACCCAGTCGGTCGTCACAAAACGATAGCGGCGGCCCGGGATGATTTCGGCGGGCGCGGCCGCGACGAGATTTTCGCCGGCGCGGTTGGCCCACGGCGTATCAGGACCCTGGTTGCAGCGGGCGAGGAGTTGTTGCAGCCAAGCACCGTCGACTTCAGCGGTGAAGAGCGGACCGTCGAAACGCACGCAGGCATCCAGCGCAAAGCGCGAGACTTCCCCGGCCGGCAGGCCGGCACCGAACGTCGTGGCACCGACGAGCGCGCAATCGGCACCGGCGGCACGACGCGCGGCTTCGACGGCGAAGCACGCGGCCTCCGTGGGACCAAGGGCGCGGCTGGTGCGGCCGACGACGGCGGTTTCTTCGGTGGTGAGGTTTTGCTCGATTGTGACGCGAATGAGCGCGGCGAGTGTTTCGTCAACCGGATCATCCGGGGCGATGCGCTGCTGCTCGACGCTCCACGTCGGCCCCGCAGCGGTGACCCGCAGGCGGGCGACGGAGATGAATTCCGTCCAGCTGCCCGAGTGAACATACACGGTGCGGCCCTCGCGGTGGACGAAGCGCAGATGGTCGTGCGCACCGGCGAAGAGCGTGCCGTCGGGGACGAGCGGCAAGATGGCGCGGTCGGCTTTGAGGCCGGTGTGTGCGAGCACGATGGGCAACGGCGCGGCGCGCAGGAGCGCAGGGAGATGCTGCTGCGCCCACCCGACGGGATCGGCGAGATCGAGTTCGGGGCGGACAGCGACGCGGAAGGTCGCGAGGCGATCCGTCGTGAGGCCGACGACGACGGCTTCGCGCGCTCCGAGTTTCAGCCGTGTGGTCGCAGGCGCGTAGGGCTGGCGGTTGGACGGGTTGAGAACATTGCCGGCGAGGACGATGACGCCGGTAGCTTGGATTTTCGCGACGGTCTCGGCGACGGCGTGGAATTCGGGTTCGTGGTTGCCGAGGTTCACGACGGTGGGGACGCGCGCAGCGAGGGCGGTGAACAGCGCAAACTCCACGGTGCCGGCGCTGCGTTTGGCGACGGCGTTGCCGAGTTCGAACGTGTCGCCGTTGATCAACACGGCGACGGGCACGCCCGGATTTTCGGTGCGGAGGCGGTCGACGTGTGCGAGGAATTGCGCGGTGCGGTCGTAGGCCGAATGCAGATCGCCCGCGATGAGCACGATGGCGTCGGGGGCGGGCGTGGCGGCGCGGCCGAAAACGGCGGCGCTAAATAAAAAAACGAAGATGACGAAGCGGAAAAACACGATGCGGCCAATCTGCACGGTTTCCTCCGGAAATCACTACGGCACTTCGTAAACTTCGACGAGGGCCACGCCCGTGGTGCCGGCCACGCCGGAGACTTGCACGGTGTAGTTGCCGGGCGCGAGGGTGGCGAGGAGCGCGGCGTCGCGCGAATCGGCCGCGAGGCCAAAGGCACCGACTTGCGCGAAGGCGGCGGCGAGCGCGGTGCCGCCGCCCCAGTTGTCGTTGCGCGCCCGCTCAGTCTGGCCCGAGAACAGCGCGAGCTGCGGATCGGCGACGGTATCGGCGACACCGAAGCCGCCGAGGGTGGGACCGATCGCGCGGATGAGCACGGTGCGCGCCGTGGAGCCGCCGATCACGAAGCCGGCGGTGACGCCGGTGCCGAGATGTTTCAGCACGGAGACGTTGATGAGGCGCGGGGTGGTGGCAGTGAACGCGGCGGCGGGCGTGGCATCGTACAGTTCGGCGATGACCGCGCCGGCACCGGTGCCGGAGATTTTTGCGGAGTTGGCACCGCTCGCGAGCGAGAGGAAGGAGATCGCGGCGTCCTTGGAGTTAGGCGCGCTGAAGGCGAAGGCGCCGACGCTGGCCATCACGGCACTGGTGGAGGCGACGCCGCCCCAGTCGTCGTTTTCGCCGACCTTGGTGCTGCCGGTGAAGAACTCGAGCTTGGGATCTTCGAGGGTGCCGCCGACGCCGAGCGCGCCGAGCGACGGGCCGGCCGCGCGGACGAGCAAACCCTTACCTCCGCCGGTGCCGGCGCCGCCAACCACGACGCCGAAGGTAAAGTTGTCGCTCGCCGAGGTGAGCGAGGTGAGGATGGACAGGTTGATTAACCGGCCGGGATTGGTCGGGGCAGCGAAGGTGAGGCTGGCGGGCGCACTGGTGACGACACCCGTGGATGACGTGATCGCGACGCTGTAGGCGCCAGCGTGCATGGGCGCGGCAGAGGCAATGGTGTAGAGGGGGGTGTTGGCGCCGGAAATCGGGACGCCGTCCTTGAGCCACTGGTAAACGGCGCCGGTGGCGTTTTGCGCGCTGACGCTAAAGCGCACGGTGTCGCCCATCACACCGGATCGCGAGAGCGGCTGGGCCACGATAGTGGGCGGCGCACCCGTGTCCGACAAATCGAAGCCCAAGGTCGCGCCGCCGTCGCCCACGGCGATAATGGAAGAGGCGCTGGCGGCGAGCCCGCGGACCGTGCGGTCGAGCGGCACGGCGGAGAGCGACCAACTGATGCCGTCGAGCGAAACGAGCAGTGTGCCCTGCACGCCGCCGGCGGCGACATAGCCGATGGGGGTCTTCGCAATCGCGCCGATATTTTCCGAAACGCCGGACTCGCGCTGCTGCCACGTGAGGCCGTCGGTGGAATTGAGGATCACCCCGGCGTTGCCAGTGGCGAGAAAACCGACGTCCTCCCACCAGCCGACGGCGAGGAGGTGGGTGGTGACGCCGCTCGTGGCCGCGGTCCACGTGAGGCCGTCGGTGGAATGGCGGATGTTGCCGGTGTCGCCGACGATGACGTAGCGGCTGTTGCCGTAGGCGGCGCCGCGGACAGGGAAGGCTGGGGCGAAGGTGCGCGAGGTCCACGTCGTGCCGTC
>CAMATV010000452.1 GCA_945861235.1 Opitutus sp. GAS368 | reverse complement strand
TTCTGGCCCGGCAACGACACCGTCCGCGCCATGAACGGTCTGCGCGGCACCCAAGTAAATGAGTCACTCATCAACAAGTGGTTTGGCTTCACCCCCGGTGATTCCCGCTACCTCTCACCTCGCGCGAGTCTCACCGATCCCGCGCAAGCTAACAACCTGAACCCCGTCCTCACTCCCGCCGAGACCACCGCCCGCAACCTTTGGTTCACCCAGCGCACCGCCGCCGAGTGGCTCCGCCCCGTCGATCCCGTGCTCGCGCAGACGTGGGCCTTCACCCAGCCCGTCGCTGGCGGCAATTGGACGGCCACCCGGCCACCCAACGTCGGCAACGTCGCCGACACCGTCTCCGAGGGCTGGGAATTCGAAGGCACACTGAACCCCACGAAGCACTGGCGCATCTCGTTCAACGCCGCGATGCAGGAGGCGCGCAAGACCAACGTCGGCGCCGATTTCGCGGATTTCGTGAAGAAAAATCTCCCGCTTTGGACCGACGGCGACGGCATCCAAGCCACGAATACACGAGCGATGAACGGCTTTGAGGACATCCCCTACTTCGGTGGTTTCGGCAGCCAACTCGGCGTGCTCGCCATCAATAATATGTATGTCCCCTACCTCAACGCGCTCGCCGCCGACGGCTCGCCCGTGCAGGAGCTCCGCCGCTGGCGCTTCAACATCGTCACTAATTACGATTTCCGCTCCGGCCCGCTCAAAGGTTTCAGTGTGGGCGGGGCCGTCCGCTGGCAGGACCAGGTCGCGACCGGTTTCCCCGTAAAGAAGAACGCCATCGGCGTCTGGGTCTACGACGTGACGCGCCCCTACTACGGCAGCGACGAAATCAACTACGACGCCTGGCTCCGCTACAGCCGAAAGATCCTCAAGGACCGCATTAAGTGGAGTGTGCAGCTCAACGTCCGCGATCTCTTCGGCCCCGGCGAGCTGATCGCGGTCACGTCCCAGCCCAACGGCCAAACCGCCAGCGCCCGCATCCCCCAACCCGACAAGTGGACGCTCACGAACTCCTTCGAGTTCTGAGTGCCCTTCGTCGCGGCTGAACGTCGGGCTTCTCGGGTGTCAGAACCTCCACTCCGCTCCCGCAAACGCCCCCCAGCCCAGCGCCGGGTAACCGTTCACTTCCTCGTAGTTTTCGTTGAACAGATTCTCCACGCGAGCCTTCAGCGCGAGCCGCGCATTCACCTGCCATGCTCCGTAAATCCGCACGACCGTGTAGTCTTCCGCGTCGATCTGTCGAAACGTCTTCGCATCCACATCGCGGCGGTGCGCCGCAAACGCCACGCCCGCTCCCGCACTCACGCCGCCGCCCAACGCACGCCAGACGTTTACATTTCCGCTCTGCCGTGGACGCCGGAGGAGCCGAATGCCCGCCGTTAGATTCTGCGCTTCCAAATAAGTGTAGCTCGCCCGCACTTCCACCGCCCCCGGCAGCGTGATCTGCGCAGCTAACTCCACGCCCCGGGTGCGCGCCCGTTGAATATTTTCCACGCTCCGAAAATTTGCCGTGCTCGCTATCAAGTCAGTAAAGCCCGTCTCAAACCAGGTCCCACTCAACGTCCCGCGCTGGTTCGCCAAATACCAATCTACCCCCGCGTCCCAGCCCCGCGCTTGCTCGGGCTGCAGCCCCGGATTGCCGACGTAGAACGCGCTCTGCCCATACAAATCCAAAAAACTCGGCGTGCGAAAGGCCGTGCCGTAGCTCGCCCGTAGTTTTACCGCGCGCTTCGCCACCAGCCACGCCCCCGTCACGCGCCCCGTCGTCGCTCGCCCAAACGTATCGAAATCATCGTTACGCAGACCACCGGTGAGATACACGTCATCCACGGGTGACCATTGGTCCTGCACAAACACCGCCAGCAGTCCTTGCTTCTTGTTGATGTCGCCAAAGCCCGTATTGCGCGTGTGGTTCGCCTCCGCAGTTACGCCGCCCGTGATGCGCTGACGCTCGAAACCCGTATAGGTCGTCTGCGTGTCGAGCACCGCGCGGCGATTCTTCACCACTGTAAACGCCGTCGCCCGACCCGCTCGCGGACTCTCCGCCACGAAGCGCCGATCTTGCCCGCCCACCACCGCGCGCCCCGTCCACGCGTCCGCGAGCTTCACGTCGGCAAACGCGGTTACCAGTACGTTTTCCTCCCGCGTCTCATTATCCGGATCGTTCGTGTAACGGTCTCCCGGGTCACCATACACGCCATGAAACCAGCGCGCGGTTCCGCCCACCGAGACGCGTTGATTCACCGTGCGGTCGAGCCGCAGCGTCGTCGTCGCCGATTCAAACGCATTATTCGTCCGGTCGTTGTCGGTCCGCCCACCCGCCGTCGCAAACGTGTAGCTATTCACTCCCGACGCACCTTGCGCGGCGACCGAGCCTTGCACCGTCCCAAAACTTCCCGCCTCCGCCGACACCCGCGCACTCGGCGCACCGGTGCCGCGCTGCGCTCGCAGGGAGACGACGCCACCCACGGCTTCACCACCATAGAGCGTGCTCTGCGGCCCGTGCGCGATTTCCAGACTGTCGCACGCGCTCACACACGCGCCACCCAGGAAGACCTGATAGTCGGTGTTGGGATCGTTAAGCCGAATGCCATCGACCAAAAATAGCGTCTGGTTCGAGTTCGCCCCGCGCAAAAACAGCGAGTTGATCGCCCCGCTCGCTCCCGAAGAAAAATGCGGCGCACTCGTCGCGAGTCCCAAGGCCGACGCCAACGACGTCGCCTGCCGTCGCGCGAGCTCTGCCGCCGTGATGATGTCCACCGCCGACCCAATAGTCTGCGGAGCCGTCGGCGTGCGCGTGGCCGTCGAAAAGACCGGATCGAGTTGGGAAACGGGCGCACTCTGCGCCACCGCCCTCGCCGTCAAAGCCATCGCCAACATCCCGACGCGTAGGGACGGAGCTTGTCGCCGCGCCGTCGCGCTAAAAAAAAATCGACCTGCACCCGCCATGGGCTCCGTGACTGCGCGCGCCACGAGCGCCCGCATAGTGAGAAAAGGGAAGTGAAGGAATTTCATAGATGACTGGTCTGCTGGATCGACGCGGCAAGAGCAGAACCACTAGCCGCCGCCGGCCGGGGTCACCACCCTCACGCTTCATGGTTTGCGATGAAGTTTTCGCGACCGGGGGGCGCAATCCACCCCGGACGCGTGAGTCTCTCGGGAGCAGATATTCGGACTCCGCATGTGTGCCGCGACGTTTCCGTCTCGACGCCTCGCCCCTCGCCTTCACCCGCGACCGAAGTCCCGGATTGGCTTTGCCCGCGTCGCCCGAGGATTTCGTAGCGGAAACCGTGAGGTTTTCGTCATTTCATCCTGAACGCGGTGGGGGTCTGTGATGCGATACCGCAGCGCAACTGTGGCCGGTTCTCACGGCCTTTCCTGTTTCCCGAAAGTGAAAAAGAACGTCAGGCACGCGCACCACACGCCGCCACGCCGCAACCCGCAAGATCAATCTGGTTATAAACGCATCAACGCATAGCGATGTATCGATATGTAGTCTTGCTAACCCCGTGTCCCCACTCCTACGGTTTCGCTTCATGTC
>CAMATV010000451.1 GCA_945861235.1 Opitutus sp. GAS368 | reverse complement strand
CAGCGGAGTTGTTTGTAAGGTGCGGCCTTGCCGTCCTTGTCGTGGCCGTTGACGGCGAGGTGCACGGGGATTTTCCCGGAGAGGTTATCCGGCAGATAAAGCAGGGCGGGAATCCACAGGCCTGGCAGTGCCTCGTAGCGGAGTTTTTTGATCGAATAACCGGGGCCGCCGGGAAGGGTGTCGAGCCACACGACCGTGGTCTTGGCGTCGCGCCACGAGCGCGCGGTGTCGCCACGGAAAACGATTTTATCGAGGACGTCGCGGCGCGTGTACTCGGCGAAGATTTTCCAATCGGCGAGGGTCGTGACGGGGGGCATCGCGGGCACGCGGCTCGCGGCGTAGGCGCGGACCTCGGCGAGCGGGAGCGTGGGTGCGATGATCGGGCGGGCCAGGAGGGCGGCGACTTCGCTAGGGGCGGCGGTCAGAGCGGAGGCGAAGACGGCGAGGGTGAGCGCCGCGGCAAGCGGCGCGAAAAGGCGGGCAGATTTCATGAGGTAGAACGGGTGGGCTATTCCGGAGGTAGTAAGGCGTAGTTGGCCACCTCACATTCCGCACGCCTAGAAATCAATTCGACTCGCCCCAGTCGACTCGGGCATCTTGCGTCCGACCCTCAATCCCACGCCACATGGTCGGCCGAGCTCGCGCTCGCTACGCCGATGTCGCCGTCCTACTTTGCCCGAAAGTGTTTCATCCGATGACAACTCACCGTCTCCTTTGGTCCGCCGTTTTTGTCTGCGGGATATTGAGTGGTGCGAGTTCGCCAGCCCAGACGACTCCGCCCTCGGACGACCGGCTCAAGCAGATACTCAAGCGCTTTCCGGAAGCGGACACGGATAAGAATGGTGTCTTGAGCGAAGCGGAAGCACGGGCCCATCTGAAAAAAATTCGCGGCGGAAAAAAGGCGGAAAACCCGGGGCCGGTTTCGACCGCAGCAACGCCGACCGCGCCGGCGCCGACCTTCGCCGACGTGCACTATGGGCCGCATGAGCGCAACGTGCTCGATTTCTGGAAAGCAAAATCAGACCAACCCACGGCGGCGGTGGTCTTCATTCACGGAGGCGGGTTCACGGCGGGAGACAAATCTAAGGCGCGGGGTGACCGGATCCTGCGCGAATGTTTGGAGGCGGGCGTGAGCTATGCGGCCATCAACTATCGTTATCGCACCAGCGCGCCGATTCAGGACGTGCTACGGGATTGCGCGCGCGCCATCCAGTTCATCCGCAGCCAGGCCAGTGACTGGAATGTGGATCGGACCCGCCTTGCGGCCCACGGCGGTTCGGCGGGAGCGGGTGCATCCCTCTGGCTCGCGTTTCACGACGATCTGGCCGATCCCGCGAGCAGCGATCCCGTGTTGCGCGAGTCGTCGCGGCTCGCCGCCGCGGGTGCGACCGCGTGTCAGTTTAGCTATGATATCCTCGAGTGGGAAAATTTGTTCGGACCATCGAGTAACAAGTATCAGGAGGTCGATGATCGTCCGGGTTTCTACGGTCTCAAAACCGACGAAGAGCTGCGCGGCCCAGTGGGGCAAAAACTTCGCGCCGACTGCGACATGCGCGGCCTGATTTCCCGGGATGATGCGCCGGTGTTTCTCAATTCCGGCATGCCTGGCGGCGAGATCACCAGCCGCGGCCACTTGTTGCATCATCCGCTGCACGCCAAGGCCATCTACGACCGCTGCCGTGAACGCGGGGTCGGCGTCGTCGCGCAGATTCCCGGCGTGAGCATCGAGCCGGGCCAAGATGATCCGAGAAATCTGCGCGAGTTTTTGTTCAAGTATCTCAAGGTCGCGCCTCCGCCGGCGCAGGCGGCACCCGTGAACTGAGACAAGAATCTCGCGTCCACTGCCGAGACGGCTGAGGCTCTATGTTTCAACTTCCCCCACGTGCTCGGCGTTTTTCTGCGGAACATGACCCCGTGATCGCCCGGCGCCGATCGGCTCTCTGCCGAACGAACAAACTTCGCTTCACTCCATGAAACACCGCTTTCGCCTTCATTCGCTCTGGCTGATGACGATTTGTTTCGTCGTTGCCGCGACGAGAGCAACGGGCGCTGCCATGGAGGGCGTGCGCATCAGCTCCGATGGAAAATCGTTCGTGCTCGCCGAATCAGGCCGGCCCTTTCGCGTATGGGGCGTGAATTACGACCATGATACTGTCGGCCAAGGACGGCTGCTTGAAGACTACTGGCAGGACGAGTGGGACACGGTGCGCGGCGATTTCCGGGAGATGAAAGAGCTGGGCGCGAACGTCGTGCGGGTTCACCTGCAGTTTGGGAAATTCATGCGCGGGCCTGATCTCCCAGAAGAGAAAGCCTTCGCTCAGTTGCGTCGCCTGCTGGCACTCGCAGAGGAGACCGGCCTCTATCTGGATATCACCGGCCTCGGTTGCTATCACAAGGCCGACACACCGGCGTGGTATGACGCCATGAATGAGACTGAACGCTGGGCCGCTCAGGCTTGTTTTTGGTCAGCGGTCGCGAAGACCGGTCGCGACTCACCGGCGGTATTTTGTTATGACTTGATGAACGAGCCGGTCATCGACGGAAAGGATCACGAGGGTTGGCTCGCGGGTGAATTCGGCGGCAAGCACTTCGTGCAACGCCTGACGCGTGAGCCCGGCAAGCGCACCGCGATCGAGATTGCGAAAGCGTGGGTGGACCAGCTCACCACCGCGATCCGCGCGGAGGATCGCGGACATTTGATCACGGTGGGTGCGATCCCGTGGGCCTTGGTCTGGCCCAAAGCGAAACCTATTTTCTATGCGCCAGTGGTGAGCCCAGCGCTCGATTTTGTGAGCATCCATCTCTACCCAAAGAAGGGCGAAGTGGATCAGGCCCTCACGGCGTTGGCGGTCTATGAGATCGGCAAACCACTGCTCATCGAAGAGATTTTTCCGCTCAACTGCACGCCCGCAGAGATGGATGAATTTCTGCAACGCTCCAAGGGCCGCACGGCGGGTTACATCAGCTTTTACTGGGGCAAGACCATCGCCGAATATGCCGCCGCCACAGAGCAGAAAGACGTCGCCGCTTTGATGACGGTTTGGCTAAAGTATTTTCAACAACAAGCGGATTTCATGAAGCGGCCGTGAGGCCTGCACGTTTCCGCAGTGCGCAGCGAAATCGTCTCGGCGCGCGGGGTGAGATCACTCGGCCGCGGGGGCCTTGAGCTTGGCAATCAGGTAGTCCTGCGCGGTGGCGTGTTTCGCAGACGGGGCGCCCGGATACATGAGCTCGCAGGCGACGCCGAGGGACTGGCAGCGCTCCTGGAGTTTCACGCCGAAATTGGCGGTGTGCGAGGGGTTCTTTACTTCCTGACCGAGGGCGGGCGTAGCGTTGTAGAAAAGATAGACGGCCGGGTCGTCTTTGGTGACGAGATGGTAGGGCGAGTATTCGGCGATGAGCGGTTGGAGCCGGTCGCGGGCGGCGAGGAACTGCTCGAACGAGCCGAGGCCAAAGGCGTGGCCGCCGTAGTTGCTATTTGGAGTCCACGACTTCATCTGCACGGGATCGAGCGTGGTCTGGGCGACGGTGACGGCGGCGCAGTAGAGGC
>CAMATV010000450.1 GCA_945861235.1 Opitutus sp. GAS368 | reverse complement strand
CCACCGCGCGTCACCGCTTGATAATTCAAATTATCCCACGGCAGAAAATGCACACTCTGTTCGAGCACTGAGAGCGAAGCGGAGCGAATGCGCGAGGGCTCAGTGCGGAAGCGGAGCAACTCGCCGTTTTCCCCGCCGGCGTATTTGCGCGGGCCGCGGCCAAACTCGACGAAGAGCAGTACGTTCCCTTGCACATCGTAAGGCGGCAGCGTGTTCTTCGTCAGCTTCTGCGCCCGCGCGAGGGCATCGGAGCCGTCGGCCGCGAGCCTCGCCGAGGCGAGTCCGTCGAGATAATCAAGCAACACGTAATCGCTCTTAAAAGTGTCGGACTCAGCGTCGGTGTCGAGGAGCTGGCCCGAACGGAAACACGCGCGCGCATTGTCCGGCTCCCCATCGCGCCAATACAGGAGCCCGCGATAATAAAACGCCATCACCCGCTCATAGGGCTCGCCGATGAAAGTTTTTTCACGCTCGGCCGTGAAGAGGCCACGCGAGCGCTTCGCCGCATCGTCGGGTCCCGAGATCAAACCCCCGATCCGCGTAATCGCGTCGTCGAACTTCGCCTTGGCCAGATTGAAATTACCCATCCGCAACGCCATGACCCCGAGACGATATTCGAGCAGCACGCGGTCCTTCTCGGGGCCATTGGCCAGATCGGCATTGCCATCAATCAACGGATCGCCGGTGCGCGTCACCGGGCGGCGCGCGGGCGGGTCGGGCAGGGTGGCACAACCGGCAAGCGTCAGCAGCACGGCAGTGGATATGACGAAGAGCGCGACGACAGAAGGGCGGCGCTCGCGGCTCGGCGGTACGGGTCGGGAGTCAGTCATGAGGCTGGCGGCACGCTGGCGAGCGCCGCAATCCAATCACCAGATTACCGATACGCGGCGTCTTCCAGCCCCTGTTTTTTCACTTCGGCCGAATCCTCCCAGACGATCTCGCTCGTGCGGGCGTCGGTGAGGCGGAAGCTGTAGAGCACATAGTCGCTCGTGCCTTGCGAGGTGCGCGTGCTCATGCCCTCGAGTTTGCCCGTGAGAAAATAATCGGCGCCGCGGAACTCGACGACGTTGGGATCGCTGCTCGCCGTGACCTGGCCGGATTGCTTGAGCGCGCGTTCACGCTCGAGCGTCTTCATCATCTCGCGGTCGAGGAAGCTCACGCGACCCGCCGCCTTCGAGTTGAGCTGCGTGCGGATGCGCGTGAGGAAAATATCTTTATTGATCGGAAACCGCGTGTTGTTGACCACCGGCTCGAGGACGATGCGCGGCTTGGTCTGCGCGCGCGCGATCTCGGGAATGCCGAGAATGCTCCGAGACATCTTGTCGGTCACCGCCACGAGATCCTGTGACTCGACGCCGGTGCCTTGGACGAAGCCTTTTTCGTCAGGGCGCAGCTCAGTGACCGCGACGCCGGAGGGATTTTTTACGCCCTGCGTAGTTTCGCAGCCGGTAAAAAGCACCGGAGTCGCGGCAAGGCTCGCGAGGACGAAGAAACGGGAGGTGGTGTTCATGGATAGTGTCAGAAAAAGCTGCGTCGGAGCGGGCCGATAAACAAAGGCCTCAGCGGCCAAACAGTCCGTTCGCTTGGCTCATAGGAGCGGCGTTACCGTAATAATTATTGATGATCGTGATTTGCTGCGGCTGCGCGGCGGGTTGCGCCGGCTGCGGCGGTGCCGGGACGACGACGGGCTGAGCCTGCTCGACATAGACGGGGGGGCGTTCCCAAATCACCACGCGCCGGTTGGCGTCGGCGATGGAGCCTAGCAGCCAGCCCGCACCCGCACCCCACGCGGCACCGTGCCAGCCGTTGTGGCGAAAACTTCCGCTCGAGTGCCCGATCATGCCGCCCGCAAGCCCACCCAGGAAAAAACCGTCCGCGGCTGCGCTTCCGCGATAGTAGCCCCCAGCGCCATCATAGCCGGCCCGATAAAAACCGCCCGAGCCAGCGCCATAATAAGCGACACGGGGCACAGCCCGGTAGACATAAGGCGAGTGGTCGTGAGCCGCCCTGACCGGCGTGTCACGCCGTCCGTCGCGATCATGTCCCACAACGGAACCCACCAACGCGCCCACCCCGGCGCCGATCGCAGCTCCCTTCCACGCGTTGTGGTTCAAACTGCCGCTATTATGACCGATCACCGCACCGGCAATTCCTCCGACGACCGCACCATTGACCGTCGCCGGACGAAAGACCTGCGCCGAACCGGGAGCGGCGGCCAGCAGGGCAAGGCAGAGTGAAAAGGACGTTTTCATGAGGATGATGCAGCGTGTGCGACACCACGGTCGGCGCAAGGTTTCAGCGAAGAGCCGGTCTTTTCGCGCCCGTTGCGGACCGATCAAACGCCTATTGCCCCCCCCGCCCGCCAACTCCGCGTCACCGTGCCTCCGGGTTAAAACCGCAGCCTCGTCCCACCTTTCAAAACACCCCGATGATCACCGCCAACGTCACCAACGACGTCAGCACACTCAGCACAACCGCCCCCGAAGCGAGGCCTTCGTCTCCCTTCATTTCTAGCGCCATCGTGTAGCTCACCACCGCCACCGGACACGCCATCAAAATCATCACGATTTTCAGCTCCGCCGCACCGAGCCCGAGCCAACACCCCACCCCCCAGCCCAGCAACGGTGCCGCCACTGTTTTTACCAGCGCCGACGCCAGCGGCCGACGCCACGCCCCACCCAGCTTCGACGTCACGATCGATCCACCCACTCCCAACAACCCCAGCGGCAGTGCCATCTCGCCCAGCGCAGCAAAGGTTTTGTCCACGCTCGCCGGCAGCTTCCAGCCCAGCAGCGCACAACTCACCCCCGCGACCGTCGCCACCAGCGGCGGAGTCGTCGCGAGCTGCTTCAAAAATGGCCGCGCCATCTTCCAGCTCAAGGGATGCTGGCTCAACAACAGCACCACCACTGCCGCGACATTATAAAACACCATCATCGGCGCGACGACGATCACCGCCGCCGACCGCGTCGTGAGCCCAGCGCCCAACGCCACCTCGGGCAGCGCGTAGATAATCGGCAGCCCCACAAACGCCAGATTCCCGCGAAACGCCCCTTGCACAAACGTCCCCGTCGCCGCCTCCGGCACGCGCATCACCCACGCAACTCCATACGCGACCACGATTGCCGCCAGCGTCGCGCCCCACATCGCGCCCAACATCGGTCGCGCCCCCGCCGCCTCGTGAAAGGCCCCCGCCAGCTGCGAAAACAATAACGCCGGCAATCCGAGGTAATACGTCAGCCGGTTCGCCTCTTTCAAAAAATTCACCGACACAAACGCCGTGCGCTGGAGCAGCGCCCCGAGGGCCACGAGCAAGAAAACCGGCGCGAGTGTATTCAAAATCAGCACTCGCGCAGCAAAGCGCCCCACCTCCCGCACTCAAGCCAGCGCTGCACCTTTCCTGAGACCTCTCCCGAACGCATCGTTGACAGCCCACGTCCAAAGCGACCTCGTCTTCCCCTCGCCTCGGCTCCACGCGAACCCGCCCGCAGCGCGGCGTCACTCCGCCCTCGCACCGCTTTTTCCTGCTCTCTCCGCTCTCCGCCCTCCGAAAAATGAATCTCGTCCGTCTCGCTTTGCGCTCCCCGTGGTC
>CAMATV010000449.1 GCA_945861235.1 Opitutus sp. GAS368 | reverse complement strand
CCACGAAAACGCTCGGGTGCCCGTGCATCCACGACGCAACGACTCCCGTTCACCGTCCCCGCGAGCACGTCCGCCGCGCTCCTGACCCTAGTCGCGTCCGGTCGCGCGATCACGCACCCCGTTGGGCGCGGTGTCGGCATTTCAATCGAAAGGGGATTTCCTTCCGCGATCCACTTGGGCAAACCTCCGTCGAGCACCGCCACCCGCGTCAAACCGAGCCAACGCGCCAACCACCACAACCGCGCCGCGTATTGTCCGCCGACATCGTCGTAGGCCACAATCTGCGTTTCCGCCGTGACGCCATGCGCGTTGAGAAACGCCGCGAAAGCGGCCGCGTCCGGCAGCGGGTGGCGGCCGTTTGTGCCGGTTTTCACTCCCGAAAGTTCCGTCTCAACCGGGGCGAAATACGCGCCCGGCAGATGCCCCTCGCGATAGACCCGCGCCCCGCGGCGGCTGTCGGCCAAGTCATGGCGACAATCAAACACGACCCAGTCGGAACGGGAGAGATTTTGGCGGAGCGTCGTGGCGGCGATGAGCATGCCGCGAAGCTAGTCCGCCCCGCGCGCCGGTAGAAACTAAAATCCCGCCGGCCATTCGCTCCGGGCACCGGGCCGCATGGTTATGGCGTTGCCGCGTGTCAGCACGCTCGGCAACGTCCGCCCTTTTCATGCCAAAGACACCGGAAACGTTCATGCGCGAGGCCATTAAACTCGCCGACGAGGGCATGCGCAGCGGGCGCGGCGGCCCGTTCGGCTGCGTCATCGTGCGCCAGGGCGAGGTCGTCGCGCGCGGCAATAATCGCGTCACGTCCACCAACGACCCGACGGCCCATGCCGAGGTCACCGCGATCCGCGAGGCCTGCACTGCCTTGAAGACGTTTCACCTCGACGACTGTGAACTCTACACCAGCTGCGAGCCCTGCCCGATGTGCCTCTCGGCGATCTACTGGGCCCACATTCCCCTCGTGCTTTATGGCAACACGCGCGGTGACGCTGCCGCCATCGGCTTCGACGACGATTTTATTTACCAGCAGATCCCGCTCGCTCCGGACCAACGCACCATCGCGATGAAACCCTGCCTTCGCGATGAGTCGCTGGTCTCGTTCAAGGAATGGGCCGCCAAGGCCGATAAAGTGCGTTACTGACGATGCTGCCACGCGCCGCCAGCGCCGCTGAAAAAAACACAATCGACTCGCCAAACCGCCCCCGCCTTACACCGTTTTCTCCCATCATGCATTACGACAACCTGACGCCCACCTACACCAACCCGACTCCCGTCCGCTCCGACGACGACGACGATGATGAGGACGAACAGGAGAACAAACAGGCCAAGAAGAACGCCGCGCCGGTCGCGATGCTGATTCAGAAAAAATTCCTCGAGCAGCGGAAAATCTTTCTCTGGGGCGCGGTCACCGACGAAAGCGCGAAGGACCTGACCGAAAAGCTGCTTTACCTCGAAGCCGTCGCTCCGGGTAAGGAAATCTTTTTCTATCTCAATTCACCCGGTGGCTCCGTGACCGCCGGTATGGCCGTCTATGATACGATGCAACTTGTGACGTCGCCGATCACTGTCATCGTCACCGGTATGGCCGCCTCGATGGGCTCGATTTTGCTGTCCGGTGCGAAGAAAGGCCGCCGGCTACTCTACCCGCATTCCCGCGTCCTCATCCACCAACCGCTCATCTCCGGTCGCTTCATCGGTCCCGCCACGGACATCAACATTCAAGCGAAGGAAATGGAAAAGCTCCGCGCCGAGCTGAATCAAATTCTCGCGACCGCCTCGGGCCAGCCGCTTGATCGGATCAATCAGGACACTGATCGTGATTTCTACCTGAATGCCCAAGAGGCCATCGCCTACGGCCTCGCTGATCGCATCGTGGACGCCGTCTAATCCCGGCGGTTGCGCCGCGTGACCACCGCCCGGGGACGGGTTCCCCGCGCCGCCTTATTTTCTATCCGGTGGGGGCCCGGCCAAATCGGCGAGGGCCCTTTCCCATTCAATCGCCTGCGCCAAGTCGACCGCGGCATTGGCCGCGCGCCTTGCCTCGGGCAGCCACGCCACCCGTAGTTCACGAGGGAGACTCTCCGTCGCAAGTATTCTGCGCCACAACTCCAGTGCGCGCACCGGGTGCCCAAGACGTTCCAGTTGCAAGGCGGCCTCGCGCGCCAGCGCCCACTCGTCCGTCGGGAGTGCTTTCAGCAAACTTACAAAACCGAGCGCATTCGCCGCGCTTTCATCGTCGCCCGCCTCACTGAGCAAACGCGAGAGCACGAGACCCAACGCGAGGCTGGGCACGGTGCGCTGCGTCGAGCGCGCGAGGGCGAGGGCTTCGTCGCGGCGACCCGACGCCACCCACGCGTTCACGCGCCGAAGCACCGCATAGCTCGTCAGACGCGGCGGAACCGTGGCGAGCGTCTGGAGTTGAGTTTCCAACGAAACGGCAAACGGCCGGTAGAGCGGATCGCCGATGAGAATCGCCTGCCAACTAAACTCAGGCAGAGAAAAATACGCGGCATCCACGAGCATTGCGCCACGGGCCAGCGCGCGAAAAAAAAGATCCGGGCGGTGGGTTTGCTCCAGACACGGCTCAAAGACGTTGCCGACCGTGGCTGTGACGCCGCGCGCGACCAACGGCCCCGCCCAGCCCGCCGTCGTCGAACGGAGCGTGCCAGCCGAATAGCTGTGGATATGAAGGGCGATTGCGCCGGGCGGAAAGCGAAACCCGGGCAATGCGAAGGGGCCGTTCAGATTGCTGGCATACCATCCAAAATACAGCACCGGTGCATCGCACCGCGCGGTCGCAGACAGCGTGGCCGGATCGCGATCCACCGCTGGGGCCCAACCGAGACTTTCGAGCTGGATCGCCAAAGCCTCCAGCCAGCGGTCCCCCGCCGCGTGGATGCCCCCCTTGTCCACGTAGGCCCGCCCAAGCAAACCCGTGCGCTCGGCCGCGACGGCGCGATCGACCAGCCCGAGCGCATCCTCCACGCTCGGCCCATCGAGTCGGGAGACCCTGACGACCTGTAACCGCTCCAGCGCGTCCGGATTTTCTTTCTGAAAGAGCGGGTTGGGCACAAACGCATTGATCGGATAATTCGGCTGCGCCAGCAGGCTGAGTTCGGAATCAACCGCCCCTGCATTGGTCCGAAACTCCGCCCGCTGCGTGAAGGGCGACCCCAGATAAAGTACCGGATCATGCTCAATCTTGAGCGGCACCCCGCGGCACGTCACGAGCGCCCGGATACGATGACCTTGAACCGCCAGTTTCCGCCGCCCCACCGGGTCGGTCAGCGCCATCGGAATCGCGTCGACCCACTTGGCCCGCAGCAACTCATCCAGCAGCGGCTCCCACAGCGTGACGACAAACTCCCGCCACGTGATCGACTCAGCGAGCGGGAGCTTTAGCGCGATAATATTTTCCAGCGGCACGCCCCGGACCTCGGCGTAGTGCCGCGCGACGCGCAACGAGTCAGGGTCCTCGCTGTTGGCCAGGAGCACCACCCGCGCCGCGAGATTTTCCTCCGCGGCTTTTGCGCGCAGAGACAAAATGACCGCAGCGACCAGAAAAATGATGGGAGGGAAGACGGTCAACGGGCC
>CAMATV010000448.1 GCA_945861235.1 Opitutus sp. GAS368 | reverse complement strand
AACGAAGCCGCCCCCGCCCTCGACACGCCCGCCGCCCAAAAACTCCGCACGCTCATCACCCAGAAAAACGCGTGGTGGCACTCCCACTACCGCACCGTCGACGGTTACAACGTCTACGGCGACCGCTCCAAGATCGCCTACGAGTCCGTCAAGGATCAGCCCAAAATCACCAACACCCAGATCATGATGGAGGAGATGGCGCAGCGCGATGCGATCACCACCAATTACGAGCGCAAGACCTGGGCCCTCGCCGCCGGCAAGACCGGCCCCGTCGACCTCGTCTCGATCCCGATGGTGACGCCCTTCGGCACCAACAAGCCCGGCTCCAACGCCGATGGCACCTACGTCTTCGAAGATCCCGCCGACGCCATCAAACTCATGACCCTCGCGCCCGGGCTCAAAGCCAACGTCTTCGCCAGCGAGAAAGAATTCCCCGAACTCGCCAAAGCCCTCCAGTTCGCCTGGGACACCAAGGGCCGCCTCTGGGTCTCCGTCTGGCCCGGGTACCCCGAACTCACCCCCACCGCCACCATCAAGGACAAGCTCATTATCCTCGAGGATACCGACGGCGACGGCAAAGCCGACAAATGCACCACCTTCCTCGACGGCCTGAATTGCCCCACCGGTTTCCAATTTTTCAAAGACGGCGTCCTCGTCATGCAGGCCCCCGATCTCTGGTTCGTCCGCGACACCGACGGTGACGGCAAAGCTGATACGCGTGAACGCGTCCTCATGGGTCTCGACTCCGCCGACTCCCACCACACCGCCAACTCCCTCGTCTACGAACCGGGCGGCGCGATCATTCTCAGCGACGGCGTTTTCCACCGCACGCAGGTCGAGACCGCGTTCGGCCCCGTGCGCAACGTCGACGGCGCCCTCTACCGTTACGAACCCCTCACCGGCCGCTTCGAGACCTACGTCGCCTACGGCTTCGCCAATCCCCACGGCCGCGCCTTCGACTATTGGGGCAACGATATCGTCACCGACGCCACCGGCAACAACACCTACTTCGCCGCCGCGTTCTCCGGCAAACTCGACTACCCCGGCAAACACCCCCGCCTGAAAACCATCTGGGACCGCCCCTCGCGCCCCAGCGCCGGCAGCACGATCATCACCAGCACCCATTTCCCCGAAGAATATTGGGGAAATTATCTCAACCCGAACTGCATCGGCTTCCAGGGCATCTACCGCGTGAAACTCTCCGATGACGGCGCCGGCATCAAAGGCATCCGCCAAACCGACATCGTCCAATCGTCCGACAAAAATTTCCGCCCCATCGACACCAATATCGGGCCCGACGGCGCGCTCTACGTCGTCGATTGGCATAATCCCCTCATCGGTCACCTCCAGAGCCACCTCCGCGATTCCAACCGCGACAAGGTCCACGGCCGCATTTACCGCATCACCCACGAGGGCCGCCCGCTCGCCGTTGCGCCGAAAATCGACGGCCAGCCCATCGCCGCCCTGCTCGAGTTGCTCAAGCGCCGCGAGGACCAGATCCGCAACCTCGCCAAAATCGAACTAGGCAAACATCCGTCCGCCACTGTCATCGCCGCCACGAAAAAATGGGCCGCCGGGCTCGACGCCACCGGCCCCGACTACGCCCACCATCTCACCGAAGCTCTTTGGCTCCACCAGTGGCACGACGTCGTCGACGTCGATCTGCTCGGCCGCGTCCTGCGTTCGCCAAATGCCGATGCCCGCGCCGCCGCCACTCGCGTGATTTCCTACTGGCGCGAGCGCGTCCCCAACGCCCTCGCCATCCTCGGCGAGCGCGCCAACGATGACAGCCCCCGCGTCCGTCTTCACGCCGCCCGCGCCGCGAGCTTCTTCTCGTCCCTCGAATCCGTCGAAGTCGCCCTCGCCGCGACGAAGAAGCCCATCGACTACTACCTCGATTACACCATTGGCGAAACCCTCCGTCAGCTCCGCCCCTTCTGGCGCAAGGGCATCGAGGACGGCGCCAAAGTCGGCGGCGGAGATCCCGCCAGCATCCGCTACCTCTTACGCAGTCTCAGTGTCGCCGAACTCACCAAAATGGCCCCCACGCCCGATGTGCTGGAAAACATCCTCGGCCGCTCCGGTATCGGCGACGCCGCCCGCGCCGACGCCCTCACCGGTCTCGCCAAAGCCCGCAACGTCACCCGCGTCAGCCTCCTCCTCGACGTCCTCAACTCGCCCGCCGAAGTCGACACTAAGTCCGTCGGCCGGCTCCTCGTCGCTCAGCCCGCCGCCGACCTCCTCGTCCACCGCGCCGCCCTCCTTAAGCTCGCCCAAGCCGACGCCGCCGAGGGCCGCACCTACGCGTGGGCCGCCGTCGCCATCGGTGATGGCACGCTCGCTACAGCGTGGACCGAGTCGCTCAAATCTCCGCTCTCACAGGCCAGTCTCCTCGGCGGACTCCCCTTCATCCCCGACGCCAAACTTCGCGCCACCGCTTACGACCGCGTGATGCCCATCCTCGCGCTGCGGATCACCGACATCTCGGGCCCGGACAACATCGTCGCCGCCATCCAGCGCGACGCGATGCGCAGCGCCGTCGCTTCGAAACGTGAACCCGAAAAAGTCTTCGCCGCCCTCAACGCCCTCATCGCCCGTAACGAACAAGTCCCTACCGCCGCGAAGGGCATCCGCGACCTACCCCGTTCCGCGTGGACCGCCCTCGCCACCGCGCCCGCTGCCAACGCGCTCATCGCCTGGGCCGCCAAGACCCACCCCAGCGAGCGCACCAGCCGCGACTACGTGGAAACCATCCAGGTCGCCGACGAACTCGCCGGCTCACTCCCTGCCGCCGAAGCCGAAGCACTCCGCTCGAAGCTCACCACCCTCCGCGTCCCCGTCTTCGTCGTCCGCGCCGTCCACGAACAGATGCGCTACGATGTCACCCGTCTCGTTGTCCCTGTCGGTCGCGCGTTCGAAATCATTTTCGAAAACCCCGACGTCATGCCTCACAACCTCGTCATCGTCACCGCCGGCAGCCGCGAAAAAGTCGGCCTCGCCGCGATGGAGCTGCCCGCCGGCCACACCGACCGCCAAGGCCGCGCCTGGGTCACCGAAGACCGCGCCATCATCGCCGCCACCAAGCTGCTCGAGCCCGCTCAAAGCGAGACCCTCAAGCTGGCCGCCATCCGGACCGAGGGCACCTACGAATACGTCTGCACCTTCCCCGGCCACGCGGGCATTATGTGGGGTCAACTCGTCGTCACCAAAGACGTCGAAGCCTACCTCAAAGCCAACCCGCTCACGCCCGCCACCACCCCCGCCGTCCACAAACACTAACCGAGCCCCTCCCGCTTTCTCATTCACCTTTCTCTGTCGTCAGTCCGCCCCGAATCGTTCTCGTTCTCGTTCCTCGTTCTCTCCGTCTCCCCATCTCGATCCCTCTTACCATGAAAAAAACCCGCCTCCTCCCCGCCCTCGCCCTCGCTGCGCTCACCGCGCTCGCTGCTCTCAGCTCCGCCCAGGCCGCCGCTCCCGCCGGCTTCAAAGAAATCTTTGACGGCAAATCCCTCGCCGGCTGGGACGGCAATAAAGACGTTTGGTCCGTCCGCGACGGTGCGCTCACCGGCGTCACCACCGCCGAAAAAGGCATCAAAGCGAA
>CAMATV010000447.1 GCA_945861235.1 Opitutus sp. GAS368 | reverse complement strand
CACAACACCGTTTACAAGCCGCCACCTTTGGCCTCTCATCCCGCTTCCGCCGCTTTGTGCGGCCAACCTTCCTGAAATTTCCTGAATGATCTCGCGTCTTGTCCGTCCGCTGTTCGTTGCCGTCTTGGCCGTTTCCGCTCCCAGCCTCTGGTCGCAGCCACCGCTACCGCCCTCACCGGCTGTCGCCGCTGCCAAACCCGAAGACGAGCTCGTCTCGCTCAAGCTCCCGGACGCCGACATCGACACCATCCTCGACACCCTCGGGCTCTACACGGGGAAATTCATCCTCCGCCCTGCCGCGCTCCCGACCACGACCTACAATCTCAAGATCGACAAAAAAATCCCCAAGTCCGAGGCCGTCGTCTATCTCCAGACGATTCTTTCCCTCAATTTGATCGGCGTCACTCCGCTCGGGGACAACGCCCTCAAGGTCGTCAATCTCACAATGACCAAATCCGAAGCCCCTGAGATGATCAGCGGCTCGGCGTTTGCCCAAGCCGCCAGCGGCAAGGTTGCCACGAAGATTTTCCAGCTCGAGTTCATGCGCGTCGCCGAATTCGCCGCGATGGTGCAGACGATGCTCAACCCCAACCTCCAGGGCCTCGTCCAGCTCGTGAACGCCAACGCCGCGATCATCACCGACACCGTGAGCAATCTGCAACGCGTCGAGCTCCTCCTCCGCGAGCTCGACCGCCCCACCGGCGGCATGAAGCCAAAGTTCTACATTTTAAAATCCGCCAAGGCCAGCGACCTCGTGGGTAAACTCCGCACCATCCTCACCGGCGCGCTCCAGCTGCAACTCGGCACCGCCACCACCTACTCTGCGGACGACCGCACCAACCAAATCGTGGTCGTCACCGACCCTCGCCAATGGCCGTTCTTCGACGAACTCATCGCGAAGCTCGACGGCAAGTCCGACCCCAATACCCGCAACGAAGTCATTTACCTCAAGCACGCCGAAGCCGTGAAGGTTTCCACGCTCCTCACCCAACTCGTCACCGGCCAGACCGCCGCCGCCCAACGCACCAACGCCCAATCCGTCCGCCCGGGTCAGGCCGGCCCGGCGGCGCCCACCCTCCCCGCGCCCGGCGTCCCCGTCGCGCCCCTCCCCGTCGCCAATGTCCCCGGCCTCGATGCCATCCTCGGTTCCGGCTCCAACGAATTCAGCGGCCTCACCACGATCTTCGCCGACGAACGCTCCAACGCCGTCGTCGTCTCGGGCACCGTGGACGACATTCGCCTCATCTCCGCTCTCATCGAAAAAATCGACGTCATCCTCGCCCAAGTCCGCATCGAGGTCGTCATCGCCGAGGTCACCCTCGACGACAATCAGTCCTCCGGCATCGGCGCCCTCGGCCTCAAGATCGATGGCGACCGGCTCGTAGGTTTCTCCGGTTCACTCAACAGCCCCGGCCTCGGCGTCACCGCCGGCACCGTCACCCGGGCCACGGCCACGAATCTCATCACCGGCCCCTGGGACCTCGCCGGCGAAATCACCCTCGGCGTCAGCCCGCGCAAGAATAACACGAGCATCCTTTCCGTCCCCAGCATCACGACGTCGCACGCGAAGGAGGCCACGTTCTTCGCCGGCGAGACGCGCCCGATCATCAGCGGCTCGACCTCCACTCCCGTCGGCAGCACCGGCACGATGAGCGGTTTTTCCACCAACTCTTCCGTCACTCAGCAAGAAATCGGCATCACCCTGACCGTGAAACCCCTCATCGGGAGCAACGGTTCCGTCCAACTCGACATCACCCAAAAAGTGGACGACGTCGCCGGCACGGTCCGGATCGATAATAACGATCAGCCCATCATCGCCCGCCGCAACACCAAGTCCTTCGTGACCGCCCAAAGCGGCACCATTTACGTGCTCGGCGGCATCCAGCGCACGAAAGCCTCCAAGCAGACCAACCGCCTCGGCCCGATCCCATTCCTCGGCGACCTCCTCGGCCCGCGCACCAACAACAACAGCCGCACCGACCTCATCTTTTTTCTCCGCCCCACCGTCCTTACCAACACCGCTGCCGACAACGCCGAGGCCTTCAAGCGCGTCGACAGCCTCCCGCAGAAGGACCAGATCAAGAAAGAAATCGATCCGACCTACGTCGCGCCCAAAAAGACTCTCATCGACAAGGTGCTCAACTAACCGCGCGCCACGCGTCCCTCCCGACCATGACCGCGTCCGATCAGGAACTTCTTCCCGCGTCGCTTGCCGAGCGCCTCACCGACGAACAGCGTCAGGCCCTCGCTGAAGCACCCCGCGAAAAACGTCTCGAAACCCTCGCCGCCGCGCTCGCCCGCCCCGAGCCCGAGGTCCTCGTGAAACTCGCCGCCGCCGCCGGCCTCACCCTCGCCAGCAATCTCGAAACCGACCCCGACGCTCGCGGCCTCCTCCCCGCGCGTCTCGTCCACGAGTATCAGATCATTCCGATCCTCTTCAAACCCCAGACCCCCGCCTCCGGCTCCGAAACCCAATCTCCAGACGCTCCGCTCTCAGCTCTCAGCTCTCAGCCCCTCCACCTCGCCACCGCCTGGCTGCCCGATGCGCTCATGGCCGACTGGCTCCGCACGTTCACGCCGCGCCCGCTCGTCTGGCACCTCGCCGTCCCCGAGCGCGTGCACCAGCTCATCATTGAAAACTTCGGCGTCGGCGCCGGCTCGCTCGACGATGGCGACGAAAGCTACGTCGCTCCCGAAGCCCAAAAACAGGAAGAAGAAGCCGTCGACGAAGAAGCTGCCGTCGTGCGCTTCGTGACCGACGTCATTTCGCAAGCCATCGCCGACCAAGCGACGGACATTCACTTTGAGCCGCAGGAAGGCGCGCTCCGCATCCGTTACCGCGTCGACGGCCTGCTCGTGCCGGTCCCGCTCCCAGAAAATCTCCTCCGCTTCCAGGACGCCATCATCTCGCGCCTCAAGATCATGGCGCGCATGAATATTTCCGAAAAGCGTCTGCCGCAAGATGGCCGCATCAACTTCAAGGCCGCCGGCGTCGTCCTCGACATCCGCGTGTCCACGGTTCCCACGATCTACGCCGAGTCCATTTCGCTCCGCCTCCTGAACCAAAAAAAGGAAGCCTACAACATGGACCGCCTCGGCATGAGCCCCGAGGAACAGTCCCAGATTGTCAGCATTCTCGATTACCCCCACGGCATTATCCTCGTCACGGGCCCGACGGGTTCAGGCAAGAGCACCTCGCTCAACGCGTTTCTCCGGAAAATCAATTCCACCGATCTCCGCATCATCACCATCGAGGACCCGATCGAATACGAAGTCCCCGGCGTGAACCAGATGCAGGTCCGCCCCGAGATCGGGCTCACGTTCGCCGATGCCCTGCGCCATGTCCTGCGCCAAGACCCCGATGTCATTATGGTCGGTGAAATCCGCGACAAGGATACGGCCGAAATCGCCATCCGCGCCTCCCTCACCGGTCACTTGGTGTTCTCTACCTTGCACACCAACGACGCTCCCGGCGCGATCACCCGTCTCGTGGACATGGGCATCGAGCCCTTCCTCGTGGCCTCCGCCATTGAGCTCGTGATCGCCCAGCGCCTCGTGCGTCGGCTCTGTGTCGAGTGCTCGCGTCCCGCACCGGTCAACAAAATCAAGCTCCGCGAAAATCT